>JANYIY010000457.1 GCA_025358615.1 Gammaproteobacteria bacterium
AAAATGTTCGCGGCAGCGCAGATGCGAAGGCGCAGCTGCGCCAAAACGGCGAAAAGGTGGCTTTGACGCTGGATGCGAATGCCACTCTAGGCGTGGGCAAGGAATTCTGGTCCGGCGCAGTGGGGAATCGGGCCACGCTGCAGCTGTCCGGCACACTGACCGACAGGGCCTTTACTCTCGAGAGCGCAAGATTCGCCGGCCGCGCTCTATCGGTGATCGCCAGCGGCGATCTCTCGCGCCCATCCGCAGATGCGCAGCGAGTGAACGTCCAGGCTCTGCGCGCGCGCTGGGAACTGAACGTCTCGGATTTAAAGACTTTGTCGCCGGCGATCGCCGGCACGCTGAAAGCCTCCGGCTCCTTGCAAGGACCAGCCAACGCGCTGGCCGGCGAGGCGCAGATCACATCGACCCTGTCGGTGCGAGATTCGCCCAGTGGCACGGTTTCCGCCGCAATCAAATTGCACGGACTGCCCGCCGCGCCCAGCGGCACCGTGCTGGCGCAAGGAACCTTCGATGGGGCGCCGGTAGATGTCGACGTGTCTATCGAGCGCAGTCAGACCGAATCCGTGCGCGCATTGGTCAAGCGCGCCGATTGGAAGAGCGCTCATGTGGACGGCGATATCACCCTCGCTATGAGCGGCGGGCAAAGCCACGGCCAATTGCGTATCAGTCTTGCGCAACTCGACGATCTGCGCGACTTGCTTGGCACGCAGCTCGCTGGAAGTCTGACGGGCACAGTCATGTTGCATCCCGATCGCGGGCGCACCCATGCGCAGTTGCACTTCGACGCCCGGGATCTTGTGGCAGGGCGGGTCGCCGGCAATGCGCAGCTGGCCGCGGACGGCGACTTCGATGCCATGGGCTTCAAGCTCGATGTGCAGCTGCCGAAGCTGCAAGGCGCCAAGGCGAGTCTGTCCGCCACCGGGTCGGCGGATCTGCATGCCTTCTCGGTGGCTGTGAAAACCGCGGCGGCCAACTATCGTGACGTGGACCTGCATCTGTTGTCGCCGGTGCGGCTCGCGCTGGCGAATGGCGTTTCCATCGATATGTTGAAGATTGGGTCGCAAACCGCGGTATTCGAACTGCGGGGTGAAATCTCGCCGGCACTCGATGTGCAAGCGTCGCTGCTGCAGGCGCAGACTTCGCTGATCAACGCCTTCGATCCCGGCTTGCTGGAATCGGGCAGCGTTGAAGCGCACGCGCGACTGCAGGGCACCTTGGCGTCGCCCACCGGTGAGGTGCGGCTGAGCGCGAAGGGCTTGGCGCTGGCGGACGATGCGGCTTTCGGACTGCCGTCGCTCGACGTGACGGCGACCGCACAATTGCAGGGCAACACCGCGGATGTCGATGCGCAGCTGACGGCCGGCACTACGTCCCGCCTCAGCGTCACCGGCCACGCGCCCCTGTCCGCCGACGGGGCGATTGATTTGAAAATCAACGGCAAGCTGGATGTCGGTATGATCAATCCGCTGCTCGAGGCTCGTGGCCAACATGCTGCGGGCGAACTCGTGGTCGATGCCACCGTGAGCGGCCGTGTCGCGGATCCGCAGATTGACGGAACCGTGAATTTGACCAAGGGCAGCGTACGCGACTATGCGCGCGGCGTGGGGCTCACCGATATCAATGCAGCGATCGTCGGCAGCGCAGGAACTTTGCAGATCCAGAGCTTCACGGCCACCGCCGCGCCTGGAACGGTGACGATGACCGGCAAGGTAGGGGTGCTGCAAAAGGCAATACCGGTGGACCTCAGCATCAAGGCCGTCAATGCCCAGCCGCTGGTGAGCAAATTGGTGACTGCGAATCTGAACGCGGATCTGCACTTGGGCGGCACGGCACGCGAGCGGCTCGATATCGCCGGCACGGTGCACCTCAACCGCACGCTCATCGGAATTCCAAACGGTCTGCCGTCGAACGTGGCGGTGCTCGACGTTCGCAGACGGGGCAAGACCGCGCCGCGGGTACCGGACAAGCCCTTGGTGATTGATCTGGACGTGACGGTGCAGGCGCCGCAGGAAATCCTGGTTCAAGGACGCGGCATCGATGCGGAGATGTACGGCGATCTGCACGTCGGCGGCACCACCGACTCGCCCTTCGTGAGCGGCGAATTCGACCTGAGGCGCGGCAATTTCACACTGGCCGGCAACAAACTCAACTTCTCCACCGAGAGCCGTGTCACCTTCAACGGTGCGGGCCTCAAGAACAAGATCGATCCGACATTGGATTTCAAGGCGGAGGCGACGGTGGCCGATGCGACCGTCACCTTGATCATCAGCGGCTACGCCGACGCACCGCAGTTCGAGTTCACCAGCAGTTCAGGTCTGGCGCAGGATGAAATCATGGCGCGTCTGCTGTTCGGCGTCTCCGGCTCGCAGTTATCGGGGCTGCAGCTGGCCCAGGTCGGCGCCGCCCTCGCAACGTTGAGCGGTGTCGGCGGCGACAGCGGGCTCAATCCCTTGGTCAAACTGCAGAAGAGCCTGGGACTGGATCGCCTGACCATCGGCGCCGGCACCAGCAACACCGCGACGGGACCGGAAAACTCCGGCGCCAGCATTGAGGCTGGGCGCTACATCTCGAAGCGCGTCTATGTCGAGGCGAAGCAGAGCACCACCGGCGCCAGCCAGCTCGAAGCGGACGTGGATTTGACCAAGCATTTGAAGCTGCAAACTCGATTGGGGAACGGCACCGCGACCGTGACAGGCACCACGCCGGAAAATGATCCGGGCAGCAGTGTCGGCTTGATCTATCAATTCGATTATTAGGATCGCGGAACTCCGAACGCATACAATGATGCTTTGCCGTCGCGGAGATTAAATGATGACTGTAAGGTTTCGATTCCTGGCTGGCTGTTCCCTATTGAGCGCAACGCTGGCGGCGTCGCTGTCGTCCGGCGCCGAGCGCTCCCCGCCGAGCGATTTGCCGGCCACCAAAATAGCGGTGGTTCCCGAACCCAACGAGTCGCCGCGCTACCTGCACGATGAGTCCAAGTCCGTGCAGGGGTCCGTCACCATCGGCGGTCGCGCGCTGAATTATCAATCCGAGACCGGCATCCTAGTGGTGCACGTGAAGGATCCCATGGATGAGGAACCGCCGCCGGCGCGCGAGGATAAGAGCGGTCCGCCGCCGCAGCCACCCGAAGCGGGCATGTCCTATGTGGCCTATTTCCGCGGCGACAAAGAAGACACCCACCGGCCCATCACCTTTCTTTACAACGGTGGACCCGGTTCGTCCACGGTATGGTTGCACATGGGCGCCTTCGGTCCGAAGCGCGTGGTGACTGCGGAC
>JANYIY010000486.1 GCA_025358615.1 Gammaproteobacteria bacterium
ACGTGCAGCAGGGATAGGTGAGATCCACGGTGGCTTCTTCCAGCGAGGACACCGCCACGTACAGCGTGCCGTTGTAATAGGCCGGTGAACCAGTGACCGTGGCACTCGGATGATCATCGACGCGCTGCCGCCACAACTCGCGGCCGGTAACGGCATCCAGCGCGTATACCCGACCGATCAAGTCGCCGAAGAACGCCCGCTTGTCCTTGCCTTGATGGGCGGGTACCAAAATGGGCGTGCGTACCTCGGCCGTGGTCTCGAATGACCAGCGGATGCAGCCGCTGTTTGCGTCGAGCGCATAGACTGTGCCGCTCTGACTGCCCACAAACAAGGCGCCGAAGGCGAACGTCGGTTGCGAGCGCGCGCGCACCGAGGCGGGATAGGAAAATGCCCACTTGACCTTTAAACGGGGAATATCCGCGGGTGCGAGGCCGGCGGCTGACTGCGGCACGAAATGGTTGTTCTCAAAGCCGAAGCCCCAGCCTACGATGTCGGGTTCACGCGCAAGATCGAAGCGCATCGCGGCCGCGGCACAGATCGGTGCGGTTGGCGGCTGGGGAGCGCCGAAGGGCAGGCCGGAAAGATACTCGGCGACATGCCGATCGTCCGCGTCGCTCAAGCCGGCGGTCTGGGTGCGCATGATGCCCACCGAGAGCGCGCGATGAATGGCTTCGGGGGTCATCAACTCGATGAAGGTCCGGGACGGCGCCTTGGCAATCTGTCCTTCATGGCAATGTTGGCAACGCTGATGGTAGAGCACCGCTCCCGGTAATTTCTCGCGGTCGACACCGGCTTTCGTCGGGTCCATTTTTTGCCTGAGGGTGCCCAGATCGTCCGTGGCGGCACCGGCCGAAGGGGTGACGGTGCCGGCCGAAGGGGCTACTGCGGCCGCCGAGATCGCTACGCTGCAGAGCAACAGGACAAGTAAGGATTTACGCACCGATCCCCCATTTTATTGATGCGCGGCCAGGCGCACCCGGATTATGGCACTCCAGAAACAAACATTCATGCTTGTTTTTTTGTGGAACGGCGCGTAGCTTGCGAAGTCAGCAATGGGAGGTGGCACTTGGATTTCTCTCTGAGCGATGAACAGCGCGCGCTGCAATCCGCCGCGCGCGACTACGCGCAGCAGCGGCTGCCGGCGCTGGCGCGAGAAATCGAAGACAGCGGCGAGCCGCCTTCGCACGCCCTGATCAAAGAGTATGCGAGTCACGGCTTTCTCGGCATCAACATTCCTGAGGCGTTGGGTGGGCTGGGCCTGGGGAATCTCGAGGCGCTGATCGTGCTCGAGGAATTCGGCAAGATCTCATCCGCCGTCGCGTTCCCGGTGTTCGAATCGTGCGTCGGACCGGTGCGCGCCATCGAGAGATTTGCCGCCGCCGATTTGAAGTTGCGGGTGGTGCCCGCGGTTTGCAGCGGCGACAAGGTGGTTGCCATATCGATGTCCGAACCGGCCGCGGGTTCGGCGCTGACGGATTTGACGACGCGTGGCGAATTGCGCGGCGATCGCGTGCTCCTGAACGGCACCAAGCGCTGGTGTTCCGGCGGCGGCCACGCCGACGGCTATGTGGTGTACTGCCGCATGTCCGAGGAACTGGGCGCCAAAGGCATCGGCGCCGTGTATGTCGAGAAGGACTCGCCTGGGCTCACTTTCGGCAAGCAGGAAAGCCTGATGGGTTTCCGTGGGGTGCCCTCATCGGATCTGTATTTCGACAATTGCAGCGTTTCCGCGGCAAACATCATCGTGCCCGCCGGCGGCTTCAAGCGCCTGATGGAGGCGTTCGACTTGGAGCGCTGCGGCAACGCCACCATGGCGCTCGCGCAAGCCAGCGGCGCGCTCGAGGAAATCGTTCTCTATGTGCAGGAGCGTCAACAGTTCGGCCGCGCGATCGTGGAATTTCAGGCGGTGCAGCTGCGCCTGGCGGAGATGCGCATCAAGGTGGATGCCGCGAGGTTGTTGATCTGGCGCGCTGCTTGCAACGCGCAGACCGGCATGCCGAGCATCCTCGAATCGTCCGTGGCGAAGTGCTTCGCCAACGAGATTGCGCGCGAAGTGACCGGGCATGCGGTGCAGCTCATGGGCGGTTACGGCTATTCCCGCGAGTATCCGATGGAGCGCCGGCTGCGGGACGCGTGGGGTTGGGGCATCGCGGGCGGCGCCATCGACATTCAAAAGGTCAATATTGCCGCAGCGATGGTCGGCCGGCGCTTCGATCAACGCGGCCGTGCCTGAGCAGGCGGCGCACAAACAAACAATCAAGAATGTTTGTTGTATGCGGGCGGGAAACTTATACTGTTAGGCGCCAGACGGCGGCGTCGGCGTTTCAATGCTGAAGGAGCGGGCGAATGGATCTTGGATTGCGGGGCAGGAAGGCGATCGTCACGGGAGCGACCAAGGGCATCGGCCGTGGCGTGGTCGAGCTGTTGGTGGCGGAGGGCGCCGACGTGGCCTTCTGCGCGCGCACTGCGGATGAAGTCGCGGACGCCGTCGCGGCGATCAAGCGGCCGGATGTCAATGTGTTCGGCGAAGCGGTCAATGTCCGTGATGGCGAGGCCTACAAGGCGTGGCTCGTTCGTGCCGTGACGGCACTGGGCGGCTGCGATATTTTCATACCCGGCGTGAGCGGCGGCGCCGCCATGGACAGCGAAAAGAACTGGGTGCGGAATTTCGAGATCGACATGCTGCATACGGTGCGTGGCTGCGAGGCCCTGATGCCGCATCTGGAGAAGTCCGGCAGCGGCTCCATCGTCATCATCGGTTCCACCAATGCGGTGGAAACTTTTGCCGCGCCGATGGCTTACAACGCCATCAAGGCGGGATTGATCACCTACGCCAAGCAGCTGTCGCAATTCGTCGGCAAGAAATCGGTTAGGGTCAATGCGGTGTCGCCGGGTCCGATCTATTTCGAAGGCGGCGCCTGGGAGATGATCAAAGGCACCCAGCCCAAATTTTACGACTGGGCAATCAAGCAAGTCCCTTCCGGGAAGCTGGGCACGGTGGAGGAGATCGCGCGCGTCATCGTGTTCATCGCGAGTCCGGCGGCGAGCCTCATCACCGGCGCGAACGTCGTCGCCGATAATGGTTTCACCAAGCGTGTGCAATTATGAGCACGTCAACTTGGGCGCCGCGTCGACGCTAAGTCCGATGGCAGCGGCGCCCATCAACGGCTATTTGGTCTGCGGCGGTTTGTACCACGACATGGACTACGCACGTCTCGAACTGCTCAAGCTCTTAGGCGAGCACGAGCGCATTCGAGTTCGTGTAGCCGAAGACTATCGGGACACGAATGCGATTGCCGCAGCCGATTTCTTGGTGACCTATACCTGCGACGTCATACCCGATGAGGCGCAACTGCAGGCGTTGCAATCATTCTTGTCGGCGGGCCGCCGCTGGCTTGCCCTGCATGGCACAAATTCGGTGCTGAAATTTCTCAAAGGCCGAGGCTGGGACGCGCCGCGGACCACGCCTGAATTTATGGCAATGCTGGGCAGCCAGTTCCTCGCGCATCCGCCGATCAAACCTTACCGGGTCGAGATCAGCGATGCGTCGCATCCCTTGGTCGCAGGCCTCGACGCCTTCGAGTCCGACGATGAGCTGTATCTGTCCGAGTATCACGGTGCGAATCACGCGTTGCTGCACACTCATTATCGCGGCGAAGCCCCTGGTTTCGTTGCGCGGCACTGGCCGGGCGGGGCGACTGCGGCGCCGGACGTCATTGGAGCCATCGACGACCGGCAGTTGGTGATGTACCTGCACCCCCACGCCGGCGGTGAAGTGCTGTACTGCACCTTGGGCCACTGCCGCGGCAAGTATGACATGCGTCCGATGATGGCCAAATATCCCACGGTGGAGCGGGGCAGCTGGAAGCTTCCCGTGTATCACGAGCTTCTGCGCCGAAGCATTCGTTGGGCAGCCGGCCTGCCCAACTAGAGGAAATCCATGCCAAGCGACACCCCCATGCAGAATGGCGGCACCGCCACCGGTGCCAATCCCGCGGACGAACTGCAGGCGCGCTCCAAGTCGCCCGCCTTCACACCGGTGCCTCGGGTCAAAGCGGGAGCCGACGGTCGCAGCGGCGTGCTGCCCGGCACTCCGCACGCCAAGGAGCCTGACCCCGAACTCGGCCACGACATCATCGATCAGCGCCGCTACACATCGCCGGAATTCATGCGACTGGAATGGGAGCGTCTGTGGACCAAAGTTTGGCTGGTGGCCGGCCGCGCGCTCGATATGCCGGATCCCGGCGATTACATCGCCACCGAGGTGGGTGCGGAATCGATCATGGCGGTGCGCCAGGCCGACGGTGGGGTTCGTGCCTTTTACAACGTCTGCCAGCATCGGGGCAATCGCCTCAGACCCTGCGGGCGCGGCTCAGCGGGGACATCGCAGTCCTTCAAATGCCTCTATCACCATTGGGAATACAATTTAGACGGCAGCTACCGCCGCATCCCCGATGTGGACACCTTTGTCCAGGGCGCGCCTCCGCATGGCCTCACGGAGATCAAGTGCGAGGTTTGGGGCAGCTTCGTGTGGTTCTCGATGAACCCGCAAGCTCCGCCGCTGGCTGACTACCTGGCGCCCATGCAGCAGCATTTGGACCCTTATCATTTCGAGCGCATGGTGCAGACCCGCGACATTACGGTCGAGTGGGATTGCAACTGGAAGGCCTCGGTGGACGCGTTCAACGAAAGCTACCATGTGCAAGGCATTCATCCGCAGCTGCTTTGGTACCTGCACGATTTGGACATCCAGATCGACTGCTATGAACGCCACAACCGCTATCTCATTCCATTCGGTACGCTGTCGCCGCGGGTGCGCAAGCCGAACACGATTCCTGACTCGATCAAGTCCATCATGAAAGCGGCCGGCATGGATACGGTCGACTATGACGAACCCATTGCCAACATTCGCCGGGATGTGCAGAAGCATAAGCGCGCCACGGGCGCACAGCTGGGCAAGGACTATTCGGAATTGAATGACGATCAGCTCACGGACGATTATCACTACACCATTTTTCCGAATCTCTCGCTGAATCTGCATGCGGACGATTTCTGGGTGTTTCGCCAGCGCCCGCACGCCACCGATCCGAACAAGATGTTCTATGACATCTGGACGTATGAGCTGGTGCCGCAGGGACAGGAATGGCCGAAGCGCGCCAAGCACCAGACCTGGAAGCACGGTGAGAAATCGATTGGGCTGGTGCTCGATCAGGACGCCGCCAATCTGCCGAATGTGCAGGCCGGCATGCATTCACGCGGTTTCCGCGGGCTGTGGCTGGGACGACAGGAGCTGCGCATTCGCCACTTTCATAAAGTGATCGACGACTATCTGTTTGGGTCGGGCGCCGTAGCGTCGGGCACCCCGTCGGGTACCCCATCGGGCGCCGATCGCGATGACTGGAAAACAAGAGGCGGCACATGACATTGAGCGTGAATTTGGGCAATGCGCGGCTGCTGCGGGCGTATCGGCAGATGAGGCTCATCCGCGAGTTCGAGGAGCGTTTGCACGTGGAAATCGCGACCGGCGAAATCCCGGGCTTTACCCATCTGTACGCGGGCCAGGAGGCCATCGCGGTGGGCGTGTGCGAGCAGCTGACCGAATCCGATTATATCGTCAGCACACATCGCGGACATGGTCACTGCATCGCCAAGGGCTGCGATGTGGGCGGCATGATGAAGGAGATCTACGGCCGCAAGGACGGACTGTGCCACGGCAAGGGCGGCTCGATGCACATTGCCGACATGACCAAGGGCATGTTGGGCGCCAATGCCATCGTCGGCGGCGGCCCGCCGATCGCGGTCGGCGCGGCGATCGCCTGCAAGCTGCGCGGCAATCGCTTCGTCAGTGTTGCGTTCGGCGGCGACGGCAGCGCCAATCAGGGCACGGTTTTCGAGGCCATGAACATGGCCGTGGTGCTGCGCGTGCCGGCCATTTTTGTCCTGGAAAATAACGGCTATAGCGAGCATACCGGCGCCGCCTACGCAGTGGGTTCCGGTGACCTCGCCGGGCGGGCGCGAGGTTTCGGCATGCCTGCCGAGTGCATCGACGGCGCCGATTTCCACGCAGTCTACGATGCCATGGGTCGTGCGGTCGCGCGCGCAAAAAACGGCGAAGGCCCCAGCACCATCGAAGCCACGATAACCCGCTACTACGGTCACTTCGAGGGCGACCCGCAGAATTATCGAGCGAAAGACGAGGTGGCGAGGCTGCGAGTGACCATGGATTGCCTGAAGCGCTTTCGCGAGCGTGCGGCGCTGGATCATACGGTCGCACAGGCCGAACTTGACGCGATCGACGTTGAGGCCGTTGCGCTCATCGATGCCGCGGTCAGGGATGCGAAGGCCGCTGCGCCGCCGGTCGAAGCCGACCTGTATTCCGACGTCTACATTCAGTACTGATTTCCAAGGGACGCAACCAACATGCCGCAGCTCACCATGCGCGACGCGCTCAACCAAGCGCTGCACCAGGAAATGGCGCGCGACGAACGCATCATCGTGCTCGGCGAGGATGTCTCCGGCGGCGCGGGCGGCACGTCCGGTGAACGAGAGGCATCCGGCGGCATTTTCGGCGTTACCAAGGGTCTGCTGCCCAAGTTCGGCGAAGGTCGGGTCATCGACACACCCATCTCCGAGTCGGCCATCGTCGGCGCGGCGGCCGGCGCTGCGCTGGCCGGTCTGCGGCCGGTTGCCGAAATCATGTTCGCCGACTTCGTCGGCGTGTGCATGGATCAAATCTACAATCAAATCGCGAAGTTTCGTTACATGTTCGGCGGCAAGAGCACCTGCCCGGTGGTGATTCGCATGGCGATGGGCGCCGGCATGAATATGGGGCCGCAACATTCGCAGACCATTTATTCGCTGTTGACGGCGGTGCCTGGCCTCAAAATCGTCATCCCTTCCAATGCCTATGACGCCAAGGGTCTGTTGATACAAGCGATCCGCGACGACGATCCGGTGATATTCTTCGAGCACAAGGCGCTGTACCCACGCAAGGGTGAGGTGCCGGAAAACGCCTATACCGTAGCGTTTGGCGAAGCGAGTTTGGTGCGCCAGGGCGAGCATGTGACGGTGGTCGCCATCGCGCGCATGGTGCCGTTCGCAGAGCGTGCCATCGACGCGCTCGCCAAGGAGGGCATTACCTGCGACTTGATCGATCCGCGCACCACGTCGCCGCTCGATGAGGAGACCATCATCGAGAGCGTGGAAGGCACCGGGCGCTTGGTCATCGTCGACGAGTCGCCGCCGCGCTGCGGTATGGCCAGCGATATTGCCGCCATTGTGGCGCAGAAGGCATTCCATTCCCTCAAGCGACCGATCATTCAGGTGACGCCACCGCATACGCCCATTCCATTTGCGCCGGCGCTCGAGCGTCTGTACGTTCCCGGACCGCCGCGTATCGAGGCCGCCATCCGTCAGGCACTGAAGGACGAATAGTGGCAGCCAACATCAGCGCGATCACCATGCCCAAGTGGGGCATCGAGATGACGGAGGGCACAGTCACCGCTTGGCGAGTGGCGGAAGGCGATCGCATCGAGCGCGGCGCTGAAATCCTCGACGCCGAGACCGAGAAGATCGTCAACGCCGTCGAGGCACCCGCCGGCGGCGTGCTGCGGCGAATCCTGACCAAGGACGGCGACACGCTGGCGGTGGGCGCGCTCATAGGGGTAATCGCCGAAGCGACGGTCAGCGACGGTGAGATCGAGAGATTCATCAAAACATTCGTCGCGGCGGTGGTGTCATTCGACCCGGACGGGGTCGCTGCACCGGCGACCCCGCCGCCGATTCCGTCGGCGACTTTGGCTACGGCGGCGGCTGTTG
>JANYIY010000092.1 GCA_025358615.1 Gammaproteobacteria bacterium
CGAGAATGGTCAAAAGATCCTCAAGGGCTTCAAGGCCGAGCAATCGGCCGGCACTGCGACCGGACTGGATGTGGCGCAACAGGAAACCGCAGTGGCGCTGCTGAACGCCGCGCTGCCGCCGCTGCAGCAGCAGTTTCGCCAAACCGTGTACGCGCTCGCGGTGCTCATCGGCAAGGCGCCCGAGTCGTTCGAGGTCGAGGTCGAGGTCGAGGGCACTCTCGATAATTTTTCCAGCCCTGCAGTGGTCGAGGGATTGCCGTCGCAGTTGCTGTCACGCCGGCCGGATGTGCCTGAGGCGGAACAACAATTGATCGCCGTCAATGCCGACATCACCGTGGCACGGGCCGCGTTGTTTCCCAGCATCCAGCTCACCGCCGGCAGCGGCTACGAAAGCTCGACGCTGACCTCGCTGATAAGCCCGCCGAATCGCGTCTACTCGATCAGCGCAGGCCTGCTGCAACCGACCTTTCATGGCGGTGCGCTGCGCGGCCAAGTGGCTTATAGCAAGGCGCGCTATACGGAGCTGCTGACAACCTACCACAAGACCGTGCTCACGGCATTCAGCAATGTGGAGGGTGCCTTGGTGGCAGCTCAGCAGACCGCCGAGCGGCAGAATCGGCAGCAGAATGCGGTCGCGACGGCGCGGCGCGCGTTCGAATTTGCGAAACAGCAGATGTCCGCCGGAACCGTGAATATTTTGACCGTCCTCAACACGGAGAACGCGCTGTTCAGCGCGCAAGATCAGTTGGTACAAGTGAACTACCTGCATCTGCAGGCGCTGGTGGACCTGTTCACCGCGCTCGGCGGCGGCTGGCAGCAAGGGTGAAGCATCGATGAGCGATCTATCGAGAGTCCGCAAATACGCGTGGGTTGGCGCACTTTTCCTGGGGGCTGCATTGGCGTTGTTGGCGTGGCGAATAACAGTGCACCAGCGCGAGGCAGCCGCGGCGCACAAGGTGTCGCCTGCGATCCAGGCCGAACGCGAGCAGCATTTATCGTCGCACGACGCCATTCGCCAGGCGTGCCTGCTGCGCTTCCGGCCCATCATGATGACGACCATGGCAGCGCTGCTCGGCGCCCTACCGCTGGCGCTGGGTCGCGGCACCGGCTCGGAACTGCGGCAGCCGCTGGGCTACACCATGGTCGGCGGACTGGTCCTAAGCCAGGCATTGACCCTGTTCACGACTCCCGTCATCTACCTGTATTTCGATAAATTGAGCCTGAAGTTCAAACGCCGGCGAAAACAAATCACAATGCCGGCGGACGATCCGGGGGCCGCGCCGCCACGCACGGCGTCGCCGCTCGAGGGAGCCTGAAGTGAAAATCCTGCTGGTGGAAGATAACGAGCGCGTCAGTCAATTCGTCGTCAAGGGCCTGCAGGAAGCCGGACACACCACCGATCACGCCGGCAACGGCCGGGACGGCATGTTTCTCGCGGCCAGCGAGCCCTACGACGTGATCATCATGGATCGCATGCTGCCGGGGGATATCGACGGTCTCGCCATCATCGAAGTGCTGCGCAAAACCGGCAAGCGCACTCCCATTCTGATACTGAGTGCGCTCTCGGAAGTAGATGACCGTATTCGGGGCCTGCGCAGCGGCGGCGATGACTATTTGACCAAGCCCTTCGCCTTCGGTGAATTGTTGGCGCGCCTTGACGCACTGCATCGCCGCGCACAGGGGGTGAACACGGAAACTCCGCTCAGCGTCGGCGACTTGCATATGGAACCGTTGACGCGCAAGGTCACGCGCGGCGACCGGCCCATTAGCTTGCAGCCGCGTGAATTCAAACTGCTCGAATACCTGATGCGCCATGCGGGCCAGGTGGTCACTCGAACCATGCTGCTAGAGAACGTATGGGATTATCACTTCGACCCACAAACCAACGTGGTCGACGTGCATATCAGCAAGTTGCGCCAGAAGATCGACGCCGAGTTCGAGCGTCCGCTGCTGCGCACGGTGCGCAACGCCGGTTATACGTTGACCGCCGATGACTAGCATGATGCGTTCGTCGGCGCTGTCGCTTGCGCTGGGTTATGTGGCACTCGGCATCGCTGCGCTGATATTGTTCGCAGCGCCCCTGTGGTACGCCTGGCAGGTCACCATTCAAGAGGGCCGTGTGGAGTTTCTGCAGGCCGACGCACAACGCCTCACCGACGTCTTCCGGCGCGACGGCGCCGCGGGCCTGAAGAGTTTCATCGATGCCCGGGTGCAGATGCAGATCGCCGGCGAGAGAATCTTGCTGCTGACGGATGCGTCGCTGCACCCCATCGCGGGCAATCTGCCGGCCTGGCCCGCCGATGTGCCCCCCATTCCGGGCAACTATACGATCCGCGTCGCAGTGGCCAATCACGGCACACAAACGGCTCTGGCGCACGTCGCCAACTTAGGTACCTACAAATTGCTGGTGGGCAGGGACAACGCACTGTTTGCGCCGCTGCAGACGCATTTCTGGTACGGCTTGGCCGCCGCGATTGCCGTGCTGTCGGTCGCTGGCCTGCTGATCGGCCTAATGACCCGTCGCGCGCTGCTCTCTCGGGTCGACAGCATCCGGCAAACCGTATCGGCCATCATTCACGGCGATCTGCAGCACCGGCTGCCGACGCAGTTGCATGACGATGAACTCAACACCCTGTCGCGCACCATCAACGGCATGCTCGAGCAGATCGAGTTGCTGGTGCACGGCGTGCGCAATGTTTCCAATTCAATCGCGCATGATCTGCGCACTCCACTGGCAGAATTGCGCTCCCGGCTCGAAGAGCTGGCGCTGATTCGGCCGCCCGCCGAACAGGCATACGCGGAAATCGACGGTGCGGTGGCGGACGTCGATCGGGTGATTCGCATTTTCGATGCCCTGCTGCGGCTTGCCGAAATAGATGCCGGCCTGCGTCGCTCGGGCTTCGTGGCGCTCGACGTCGCCGACCTGGCGGCGAACGCGGTGGAGTTCTATGCGCCCGCAGCGGAGCTCAAGGGAATTGACCTTGCATTTCGCTGCGACGGATCCTTGTGGGTATTGGGCGATCCGATTCTCCTTGCTCAGGCGCTGAGCAACCTAATCGACAATGCCCTCAAGTACGCGCCGGTGAACGGCGCCATCGAAGTCGGCGTGCAAAAGCACGCGGGCGGCAAGCACGCGGGCGGCGAGCACGCCGGCAGCGCCGAAATTACCGTGTCGGACAACGGCCCTGGAATTGCCGATTCGGAAAAAGCCAAGGTGGTACAGCGCTTTTACCGCGGCGACGCCAGCCGCGGCACCCCCGGCGTCGGCTTGGGTCTGAGTCTTGCGCAGGCGGTCGCCAAGTTGCATGGCAGCGCCCTCGAGCTGTCGGATCGAAAGCCGGGCTTGCGCGTTGCGCTCAACTTGGCTCTGGATGCGCCTGGCGCGGCCCTGCCGGCTCAGCAACCCGCCGCCGGGGCCGTTGCTGCGGCTACCTAGGCACGGCAGGACTCGGCCGCAATATTGCGATATTGTCCTTGATCGTGAACGCCGGCGGCGGCAGCCCAAAGGCAGCCGTTGCATCCGCAACTTGACGGAAGATCGCCGCCGACACCCCTGGATCCTTGACGAGGCGCGGTATCCCGCTCAGCGGCAAGCGCTCGCCATAGCCATCCTCGACCGGATACAGCTTGAGCTCGGCCAGCTGATTGCCTTCGAAACGGCTGACCGCAATGACGCTTCGAAAGGTGAAATCGTGTGCGAAGGAATCACGATTCAGCGGCGCCGTCAGATCGTAATCGGTCGCCTTCTGCGGCTCGGACCAGGCAGCCGACAGTAGCTCACGGTTTCCTTGGAATAAATCGTGCGGCAGTGGAACCTGCACATCGCTCCAGAAGAAATTCCCCAGCCCGTAGAGTATGGGCCGCACGCCGCGCAACGGCGATCGATACAGCTCGATGGCGCCGAGATTGTGGTTGCCGGTGGTAACGAACAAATCGGCCCCCGAATCAATCGCCTCGTGCGCCAGACGCTTCAAGAAATTTCCCGCGCCGCGCGGCTGCTCGGCGTCGTCGCAGCCGCTGGTGCATTCGTGGGAGTGAATGGAGACGATGACGAAATCCGCATTCTCGCGCGCCGCACGGACGCTCTGCAGAATCTCCGCGAGATCCTCCGGATCCATTGCATAGTCGTAGGCGAACTCGGGGCCGCGGCGATATTTGACATCGAACAGCTGGAGCTTGTCGGGAACTTCATTACAGTGACGGCGCGCCGTCACACAATCCGTCTTGGCCCAGTGCCTGCATCGCAGCCTCGGGCACGACCACGGTGCGCGTAACGTGCAGCGCGCTCAAACCCGGACGTCCCGGCGCTGCGCCCTGGCGCGGCAAGGCGTCGGAAGTAGGACGGTAAGTCGATGCAATCGATACCACGGCCACCCGGCCCTTGGCCGTTTCGAGAAACTGCGGTGCCCGCGCCAGCCCGCGATCCTCGCCGATGCCCGCATGAATCAGCCCGGCTTCATCGAGCAGGCGGCTGGTTTCCCGCATGCCTTCCAGGCCCCAATCGAGCGAATGATTGTTCGCCCGCGACACGATGCCGAATCCCATGGCGCGTAGGTCCTTGGCGACGGCCGGCACGCTGGAATTGGTCCAATCGCCGTCCCAGGAATAGGGTGCGCCGGTGAAATTTCGCGCATCGAAAATGGTCGTCTCGAGATTGCCGTACTGTACGTCGGCGCCGCGAAGGACTTCGAGCGTGGCTTTGAAAGCCGGCAGCCGCTCGGAGTATTGGCTCAATGGGCGCGATATGATGAGGTCGCCCACCGCACCCACCGTGAAGCCATTCGGCACATCCGTCCGCATCTCCTGGGATATGGGCCGCCTGGGGTCGAAGTGTCGCAGATCCTTCACCACCGGATCGGCGGGGCTATAGACCGGCAGCGGCGCCTCGGACGCTGCCGCGGCAACGACTACGGTAGCGGCAAAGCTCAAGGCGGCGGCTATGAGTCGCATCGATCACCTACTTGGAATTGGGCGGACCTGGATTATTCCATGTTGCGAGTGACCAACGTAAGATTCGGCCATGCTTATCACCTGCGCCGCCTACCAGGACGGCAAAAAAATCGGCGATATCGACGTCAGTCAGATCGCCGATTACTTGAGCCGGCCGAATTGCTTCGTCTGGGTGGCGCTGCGCGATCCGACCGTGGCGGATCTTGCCGATATGCAGCGGGCCTTCGGCCTGCATCCATTGGCGGTCGAGGACGCTCAGGTCGGACATCAGCGACCGAAAATCGAAGAATACGGCGATTCGTTATTCGCCGTGCTGCATATGATAGAACCGGACGGCGGCGAGTTCCGAGTCGGCGAATTGGCGGTTTTCGCCGGCCGCAACTACGTGTTGTCGGTGCGCAGTCTCGCTGAGAAGGGCTTTCAGGATGTGCGCGCGCGCTGTGAGCGCGAGCCGGAACTGCTGCGTCAGGGGCCGGGATTCGTTCTCTACGCGCTGATGGATGCGGTGGTGGACCGCTACTTTCCGCTGTTGGAAGTGCTCGAGGACGAGCTCGATGTGATCGAGCGGCGCATTTTCGATCCGGACGGGGTGCCGCGCCAGAACATCGAGGCTCTGTACTCGCTCAAGCAACGCTTGATGATCATGAAGCATGCGGTCGCACCGCTGCTCGAGGGCGTGTCGAATCTATCCGGTGCCCATGTGCCCATTTTGTGCGCCGGCATCGGCGTGTATTTCCGCGATGTCTACGATCACCTGCTGCGGCTGAATCAAACGGCGGACTCGATCCGCGACACGGTGGCGACCGCCATCTCGGTGAATCTGTCCATGATCACTCTGCAGGAAAATGAAACCATGAAGCGCCTGGCGGCCTACGCCGCGCTGCTCGCCATACCGACGATGATCGCGGGCATCTACGGCATGAACTTCCAATACATGCCGGAGCTCAAGTGGCATTTCGGCTACGCATTCTCGCTGCTGCTGATGAGCGGCCTCGACGTCTATCTGTTTTTCCGCTTCAAGCGTGCCCGCTGGCTCTAGTTACCATGATTCTGACCGCGCCTGCCCGACGGGGTGATATTGAAGGGTCACTACCATTGCTTGGGGTGACATGAAGCCGGAAGATAACTGCGTCTTTTGTTGTCTTCCGGCTTCATGTCACCCCAAGCCATGTTTCCATCACTTACGTGGGCGGCCCCAGGTGGTCATCATGGTGACAGCATAGTTCCAAACGGCGCCGACCAATATTCCCGCGATCGCAGCGGAAACCCAGCCGCGGCCCAGGCCGTAGATGGTCGACGCGACGCCGAGGTTGGCGAATCCGCCGATACTGCAGGCCAGCACGAACGATGCCCAGCCGCGCAGCCAGTGCACTCCGCGCAGCCGCATGTCGCGGTAGGTCAGGACATTGTTGACGGTGTAGTTGAAGGTCATGGCACAGAAGGTCGCAACCGCCTGACCCGTGGTGAAGCTGCGGTGCAGGCCCTGCAAGATCAGCGTAAGCACGGCGAAATGTACCGCCACACCCGCTGCGCCGACGATGGAGAAGCCCAAAAAACGCACTGGGATCCAGCGGCCCACCATCTTGTCGAGCAACAGCATGACGTAGTCCCACACCGACACGGAATCGAGCTTGCTCTCCCCCGCGTGGCGCGCTCTGAACGTATATGCCAGCTCGCTGAAGCGCAGCGGCGGCCGATGCGACGCGAACAAGTCGGCCAGAATCTTGAAGCCGATCGCCGAGAGCTTGCGCACCGACGCATCCAAGACCGAGCGGCGCATCATGAAGAATCCGCTCATCGGATCGGTCAATTCCCGAGGGACCACCAACCGGCTCAGGCGCACGGCCAGCCGGCTCATGCGCGCTCGGCTCGCATTCCAATCGCCGATATCGCCGCCCGGCGCATAGCGGCTGCCCACCACGATTTCCACGTCCCCCTGTTTGAGGGTATCGAGCATTTGCGGCAGCAGCTTCTCGTCATGCTGTAAATCGGCGTCGATTACGGCGAGATAGGGTGCGGTGGTGGCGAGCATGCCTTCCACGCAGGCGGAGGAGAGCCCGCGGCGGCCGATTCTCTTCAGGCAGCGAATGCGGCTGTCCGCCGCCGCAAGCTCGCGCACCACATCCGCGGTGCCATCCGGAGAATCATCGTCGACGAACATCACTTCCCAGGAGAAATTCTCCAGGCACGATTTCAGGCGCCCAATCAGTTCGGCGACATTGTCCCTTTCGTTGAACGTGGGCACGATGATGCACAATTCCGCTCCGGGCCGAACCGCAGCCCGGACCTGCTCGGCCATCGCATCATCGATATATGGCTCGAGTGGTCCACGAGGTTCAGCTGCGTTCATCTCTGTTACCGTCTCCGAAAGAATCTTGATTGCAAGCATGCGGTAAATTTCATTGTTACTATAAGCATCAAGCGGCGCTGACGCACCAATTGATGACGCGGCCCGCGTTCAAGGGTATCAGGGATTGCAAATAGTGAACCGCCAGCTCGCGACGGCTCTGACACCGCTCATCGACATCGCTCTGTTCTGTGTCCTGATCGCCAATGGCCTGTCGTTGCGAGCCAGCCATATAACCAGTTTCTGCGTCGCCATGACGTTGAATTACTTACTGAAAGTTCGTTCAACGCTCGTTGCGGAGAGGCGAACTCAGGATTGGCGGCTGCACGGCCGTATGCTGCTGGTAGCCGCCATGGCCTTATTTCTGCGCGGCGGCGTGCTCGGCTTGTTGTCGAGCGCCTGGGGCTGGCCGGCGCAGATAGCCATAGTATTTGCAGCAGTCGCGGCACTGGCTGTGACCGCCCCGGGATTCTCGCTGGCTCTGTCGTCGGCTCGCAGCGACGCGCGGCCGCACGCATTGGCAATCGCCCTTGTCATTTACGCTGTGGCGTTGCGGCTGGTGTATCTGGGTTGCGTGGAACTGCTGCCCGAGGAAGCCTACTACTGGAACTACGCGCGTCATCTCGATATAGGCTATCTCGATCATCCACCGCTGGTGGCATGGCTGATCCGGCTCGGCACCGGCGCCTTCGGTCAGACTGAGTTCGGCATCCGCGTCGGCGCCCTGAGTTGTGCCATCATTGCGTCCACCTTCATATATCGCCTGACTCGCAATCTCTACGGCGCGGCGATTGCGCCGGCGGCCCTGCTATTGGGGCAAATCCTGCCGTTCTTTTTTCTTTCAGGCTTGCTCATGACCCCCGATGCTGCGCTGACCGCAGCGTGGGCGGCCTCGCTGTACTACCTGGAACGCGCCTTGGTCGCAGACCGGCCGGCCGCCTGGTGGGGCGTGGGAATCGCGCTGGGGATCGGCATGATCTCGAAGTACTCGATCGGCCTGCTCGTTCCCGTGACGCTGGCCTTCATGCTCTGGGATGGCTCTTCACGCCGCTGGTGGGGACGTTGGCAACCCTATGGCGCTGCCCTGCTGGCGCTGGCGATCTTCACCCCTGTCATCCTGTGGAATTCACAACATGAGTGGGCTTCCTTTGCTTTCCAAACCTCGCGCCGTCTGGCGGAGGCGCCCAGATTCGCGCTGCACAAGCTGCTCGCGTCGATCTTGGTGCTCATTACTCCGATTGGTGCGCTGGCGGTCGTTGTGGCATTTACCCGCAGAACGCCGGCGGATGGCGGCGGCGTCGACGCTAGGGGTAGTGGCGAGGGTGGCGACGGCGCCCTGCGGCGGCGGCGTTTCACCGCCGTATCCGTGTGCGTGCCGCTGGCGGTGTTCGCAATTTTCAGCCTGCGTCACGAAGTGAAGCTCGACTGGACCGGTGCTCCCTTAACCGCCGCGCTGCCCATCATCGCGCTGGGAATGATCGCAACCGGGGCCAACGCCGGTGCCCACGCCGGCGTTCGCGCCTGGCTGCGTAACGCCTGGATGCCAACACTGATGAGCCTGCTATTGATCTACGGTGCAGGATTGCACTACCTGGTGCTGGGACTACCCGGTCTCGGCTACGGTAAGCACATCGAATTGGTTCCGGTGGGTTGGCGCGACTTCAGCCGCCGCATCGCGGCCATCGCCGCGAAGACGCGCACCGAAACCGGTCACGAGCCGCTCATCGTCGGCATGGATCGCTATGCCATTGCCAGTGAACTGGCTTTTTACTTGACCAAGGATCCGGGTATCGTGGTGGAGACCTCGAGCGCGCATTTGTTCGAGGGTGTAGGGCTCATGTACGAGCGCTGGACGCCGGCAGAGCAGCAACAGGGCCGCACTCTGCTGCTGGTCGCCTGGGATCCCCGAGACCTCGCCGGCACGGCCATCGAGTCCCGTACTGAACGATTGGGCCCCATCGAGGACGAGCTACTGACCCGCGACGGTCAAGTTGTGCGTCATTATTACCATCGGCTCGCCTACAATTACCGCAGCATCCCGCGCTCATGATGGAGCGCGGCGGAGCAGCCGGAGGAAAGCGATGAATGGGACGAGTTCTCGTCGGTTTGCGGCGATGGTGCTGGTCGCAATTTGCCTCGTCTATCGCTCGGTGGCGGTGGCTCAGACCCCCGAGCAGGAGAAGATGTGGGCGGAACAGCGCGCTCAGGTTCAGGCCGAGGATCGAGCCAAGGCGGAACGGCTGGCCAAGGAGCGCGAGGCGCGCAGGGCTGAGCCGATGGCGTGGGTGCGCACGCTCGACCCCATGTCATCCGGCGGCTGGACTTTCCGCTCGGTTGCCGGCGACGGCTCCTGGGTGATTTACAGCACCGAGCATCAAATGAAGCGCTCGGGCCGCCTCGTGACTGCCTGGCTGCGGCGCGAATACGCCGAGCCGCAGCGAACCGGCGGCGGCGATGCCTATATGAGCGATGTCGAGAAAATTCAGTACGATTGCGCCAAGGAGCGGGCGCGAGTTTTACTGGTGATCTACTACGCCGCGAACAATCTTGCGGGCAGCCAGCAAACCGAGGAAGCCGACCCGAAGCAGGCAACGTGGGATCCAATCGTGCCCGGCACGCAGAGTGAGCTCATTTTTCACTGGGCTTGCGGCGTCGGGTCAACAGGGGCGCGACCACGATAAATCGATGGTTGTGGCCAACAGCTGCGCGCGGTCGGCACAAGGACCAACCAAGATCTCAACCTCGCCGGGTTCGAATACGGGTTCGAGAGAAAGCCCGAGGAATCGCAGCTCGGCGGCATGCAAAGACAGGGTGACGGTGCCCGCCTCGCCGGGCCGCAAATCGATTTTCGCAAAACCTTTGAGTTCGAGCAGCGGCCGCGCCACGCTTGCAACCTTGTCGTGCGCGAAGAGAAAGATCGTCTCCTGCGCCGCTCTCGCGCCCTCGTTGCGCACATCGACGCGAATCTTCATGGTGTCGATGTCTTCGACGCTGCTCGGAGTCACGCGTAGATTGGAGAGCTTAAATCGCCCGTAGGTAAGCCCGTGGCCGAAGGCGAACAGCGGTTCATTCACCACATCGAGATACTTGCTGGTGTAGTGATCCGTGGGGTTCGCCGGTCGGCCGCTCGGGCGCTCGCCGAAAAAAATGGGAATCTGCCCTGCCGCGCGCGCCCAGGTGACCGGCGTTCGGCCGCTGGGGGACACGCGACCGGTCACGACGTCGCCGATGGCATGGCCGGCCTCGCTACCGAGAAACCACGCCGCGAGTACGGCATCGGCCTGCGCCACCAGCCACGGTACGACCAGCGGACGGCCCGAAAACAAAATGACAATCACCGGCGTCTGAGCTTGGCGCGCGCGTTCGAATACCGCCTCGGCGAATTCACGCTGCTTTCCGGGAAGCCCCAGGTGCGCTCGGCTTGCGGCCTCCCCGCTCATGGTTGCGGCTTCTCCCAGGCAGAGCACGATGGCGTCCGCCGCCGTGCAGACTTCAAGTGCCGCGGCAATACCTGACACATCTTCACTCTCGATCGCGACTCCGGCCGCGTGCAGCAGACGGCATTCCGGCAAAGCCGCGCGCAAACCCGCCGCGACAGTGACATGACCATCCGTATCCGCAGCGCCCCACCACGGGCCGCGCATCTCCGCCGGCGCATCGGCCAGCGGGCCAATCAGGGCAAGACGCCGCAGCGAGCCTGCGAGCGGCAACGTGTCCCCGTCGTTCTTCAGCATGACGATGGCTCGCGCGCCGACACTGCGCGCCAGGCGGCGGCGTTCGGTGAAGGCTGCGGCGGCCTCGGGCTGCGCGCCGCGGCGATACGGATCGTCGAA
>JANYIY010000032.1 GCA_025358615.1 Gammaproteobacteria bacterium
TTTTAAATCTTTGGGGACGGGTTCCTTGGCGGCCGCGTCGGCGAGTTCGCCGTAGGTCAACACCTTGCCTTGGCTGTTGACCACCGTGCCGTCCTTGACATGACACTGCGCCGGATCGGTGCGCCAGCGTTTGGCCGCTGCGGAAACCAGCATGGTGCGGGCGGTGGCGCCCGCCATGCGCAACTTGTCCCAGGCATCCTGCACGCTGTTGCTGGTGCCCGTCACCTGGCCGCCGTTGCCGGGATTGATATAGGCGTCGCCCACCGGTGCCGCCTCGATGCGGATCACCGCCATGTCGATGTTCAGCTCTTCGGCCAACAACATCGGCAGCGCCGTATACACCCCCTGGCCCATCTCGGAACGATCGACGATGATGGTGATGGAATTGTCGCGGGCGATTCGCAGCCACGCGTTTATTTGCGCAGCGGATTTTCCGGCGCCCGAGGCCGCGGCGTCCGTTGCGGTAGCCGCCAAGGCATTCGATGGGCCGCCTCGTTCCGGCAAGCTCAGCCCCAGTATCAACCCGCCGCCGACGGTGGCAGTCGCCTGCAGAAAATCGCGCCGGTTCAGTGCGCCAAACAGCGTCACTTCGACGCGCCTGCGCCGAGCAGTTGCGCGGCGCGGTGAATGGCCTGGCGGATCCGAGGGTAGGTACCGCAGCGGCAAATGTTGCCGGACATCGCCGCATCGATATCGGCGTCGTTGGGTGCCGGGTTCGTCTTGAGCAGCGCCGCGGCGGACATGATCTGTCCGGACTGACAATAGCCGCATTGGGGGACATCCAGCTCCATCCACGCTTTCTGCACCGCGTGGCTGCGATCCGCGGATAGGCCTTCGATCGTCGTAATGGACTTGTCCTGCACCGCACCCAGGGACAGCACGCAGGAACGCGTCGCGACACCGTCGATGTGCACGGTACAGGCCCCGCACAGCGCCATGCCGCAACCGAATTTCGTGCCGGTCATTCCAAGATGATCGCGCAGCACCCAAAGCAGCGGCGTGTCCGCCGTGGCGTCTACGTCAAGCTTCTGATTGTTGACGGTAATAATTGTCATTCTGTTCCGCCGGCGTTGTCCTGGACACCCCGATGTTACACGTGTCCACCGTGCCAGATCGAGTGCTACGATGCCGCGATGCCGTCCTCCGAAAGCTTTTATCCACGTATCTTTGCGCTCGTCGTTGCCGCCGTTCTCGGCTATGCGCTGCTGCTGATTTTCGTGCCCTTTTTCGGGCCCATGACTTGGGCCGCCTTTCTTGCGTTCTTGCTGTATCCCTTGAATCTTCGTCTGCGGCGGCGTTTGCGGGGCCGGGAGCTGGCGGCCGGCGTGCTGACGTTTCTGGCGCCGATCGTCATCCTGCTGCCCTTGAGCGCATTGTCACTCGACTTTGTGGCGCAAATTTCCACGTTGCTGCAAAAAGTGCAGAAGTCAGCGGCGGGCCTCGACATTAAATCGCTGTCGGATCTGCAGCAATTCCCGTGGATCGCCCGCGTTAACGTCTGGTTGGAGGCCCATTCGGGGATATCTGCGGAGCAAATTCAATCCTGGCTGATCGCCGGCACGCGTGAGGTGCTGAAACGGGCGGCCAGTGTGGGCGGAGGATTTTTCCTGGGCGCCTTGGGCTCGCTGCTCGGATTCGCGATCATGCTATTCCTGCTTTTCTTCTTCCTGCGCGACGGCGAGGTCATGCTGGCCCGCGCGCGGCGCTTGATACCGCTCGATGAGGTACGCAAGGAGCGCCTGTTCCTTCAACTGAGCGGTGTGACCCGAGCTATCGTCATCGGCACCAGTTTGACGGCTGTCATGCAGGGATTTTTGTTAGGGGTGGGCTTCACGGTCGCCAGTCTGCCCTCGCCGGTAGTGTTCGGTGTGCTCGCGGCTCTGCTCTCGATGCTGCCGGTCGGCGGGACGGCGTTTGTGTGGATTCCGGCGGTGATCTGGCTGTTCTTCGACGGCCGCTGGGGTTTCGCGGTGTTCATGCTGGCATGGGGAGTGCTGCTGGGCGGCCTCGACAACGTCTTGCGTCCCATGCTCATTTCCGGCCGAGCGAAGATTTCCGCTCTGGCAGTGTTCATCGGAGTTTTGGGCGGCATTCCTGCGTTCGGCGCCATCGGCCTCATCGCGGGACCTGTGCTGCTGTCCCTGGCGCTCGCGCTGATCGAATTTGCCGAGGAAGGCCGCGCCCAAAGGTCTTGAGGCTAACGGGGCGCTGCGCGGGTCCCAGGTTTGCTCCCGCCTCAAGTACAATCCGCGCCCTTATGGACGTATCTCATCTTCTCGACGGGCTCAACGACGACCAACGACAGGCGGTCGGCTCGCCGCTCGGCGCGGCGCTGGTCCTGGCCGGTGCCGGCAGCGGCAAGACTCGCGTGCTGGTGCATCGCGTGGCATGGCTCATCCAAGTGGAGGGCGCTTCGCCGAACAGCATCCTCGCGGTCACCTTCACCAACAAGGCTGCGGCGGAAATGCGCAGCCGCATTGAAACCCTGCTGGGTATCCCCAGCGGCGCCATGTGGCTTGGCACCTTCCACGGATTGGCCCATCGGCTGTTGCGTATCCATTGGCGTGAGGCGGGTTTGCCTCAAAGCTTTCAAATCCTGGATTCCGAGGACCAGGCGCGGGTATTGCGCAAAGTCTTGAAGGCGCTCGATCTCGATGAGACCCGATGGATACCGCGCGAGATCCTCTGGTTCATCAATGCGCAGAAGGACGAAGGTCACCGCGCCAAGCACATCAAGGATGACGGGGATCCGACCCGCCGCCAATTGATCAAGATCTACCAGGCGTACGAGGAGGCGTGTCAACGCGCCGGCGTAGTGGATTTTGCAGAGCTATTGCTGCGCGCCTTTGAACTGTGGCGCGATAATGCGGCGCTGCTGCAGCACTACCGCACGCGTTTTCGTCATGTGCTGGTGGATGAGTTTCAAGATACCAACGCCATCCAGTACAAATGGCTGATGCTGCTGGCCGGCCCCGAGGGCCTGCCGTTCGTCGTCGGTGACGATGACCAGTGCCTGGCAGCTGGAACCCAGGTGACAATGGCAGACGGAGCGAAGCGCGCCATCGAGTCGATCGTCCCTGGCGATTCCGTGCTGTCCAACTATGGTGGCGGCGACTTTCGGCCGGCCCGTGTGACCAAGTGCTTCACGACGCCACGTCAGGGACGGCTCGTATGCGTGTATCTGCGCTCCGGCGCAGTCATCAAGAGCACGCCCGAGCACGTGCACTTCGCCGGCTACGTGCTTGGCGAAACACCCCAGACCTACTTTCTGTACCTCATGTACAAAGAGGGCATGGGCTACCGGCTCGGCACCTCACAGGTGTACACAGAGGGACAGGCGAGACCGATAGTGGGGTTCAAGCAGCGCGC
>JANYIY010000099.1 GCA_025358615.1 Gammaproteobacteria bacterium
CGTGCCAGCAGTATCTCGAATTCAGTCCCGACGTGGTGGTCATGGATCTCGCCATGCCGGGGATGGGGGGACTTGAGGCACTGCGCCGGATTCGTTCCCGTCACCCCCAGGCACAAGTACTAACCCTGTCGGCGCATGACGAACCCATGCACGCGCGCCGTGCCTTGCAGGAAGGCGCACTGGGTTTCCTATCCAAGCGTAGCGCCCCTGAGGCGCTGCTCGAGGCCGTGGCGGCAGTGGCCGCGGGCCGCCGCTATCTCGACCCCGTTCTCGCCCAGAAGCTGGCCCTGTCGGAATTCGACGGCGCCGGCAAGTCGCCGGTCGAACGCTTGTCGGAGCGGGAATTCGAAGTCTTCGTACGTCTGGCCGGCGGCGCGACGGTGCAGCGTATCGCCTCGGATCTGAATCTGTCCGCCTCAACCATCGGCACCCACCTATACAATATCAAGCAGAAACTCGGCGTGGCCAATCAGTCCGAGTTGACGCTGATCGCGATTCGACACGGCCTCATCAATGCCTGATCGTCTATGATGCCAGCATGAACACTATTAAAATCCTCCCCCTGTCAGATCAAGATCACGCGGCTTGGTTGCCGCTGTGGCGAGGCTACCAGTCCTTCTATAAGACAGACATACCCGCGGAAGTCTCGCAGGTCACCTGGACGCGGTTGCTCGACCGCAGTGAGCCGATGGGAGGCGCCCTCGCCTGGGACGGCTCCGCGGCCGTGGGCTTGGTGCACCATATTCGCCATCGATCGTGCTGGACCATCGGCGACTACTTGTACTTGCAAGACCTATTTGTAAGTCCGGAGTCGCGCGGCGCCGGCGTCGGACGCAAGCTGATCGAACACGTGTACGAACTCGGCCGCGCCGCAGGATGCGCGCGTGTTCACTGGCTGACGCACGAATCGAATACCGATGCCATGCTGCTGTACGACCGAATCGCGGAGCGCTCCGGCTTCTTGCAGTACCGCCGGGCGCTTAAATAGCACACGCAAGACGGCCGCCTTCAGGCGATGGCATCGCTCGCCTCTGCGCGACCCTCGATCAGTTGCGCCGAGACGGCGCGCGGCTACGCCGAAGTTTGCGCATTGGGCGAGGAAATCGCAGTCGAACGGCATTCACTGGACGTCACGACCAATTTCTCGCCGGCTCATTGAGCAACCTGGACCTCTTGACCACCGAGCAGTCGCTGGTCGCCGCGGATGAAGCGGTCGCCGCATCCGACGCCGTATTGGTGCAGGATCAAATCGCGGTATTCAAGGCGCTGGGCGGCGGCTGGCGCGGCGTTGAGCACACGAGCAACGCGCACGGCTCACCCGCGGCCGGTCTCCACTGATGAGTTCGTCGCTCTCTTAGCTATGATTGAGCGCGTGAATCTCGGCAATATAGCCGCCCGGAAATTTGACGATTGCCGTGCTGCGGTCGGTAGCGTCAAACTTCGGCGAAACCAGCTCCGCGCCGGCCGCTTTCGCCTTATCCAACGTCGCCGCTAAATCGTGCACTTCGTAGCCCGTGACGTCATGACCGAACGGATACGGCAAGTGTCCATCGGTCACGATGACCAGCATCCTGCCGAAGCCTGATTCGAGGCGAATGCGCCTGAAAGATTCACCAGGTCTACCGATTTCGCCGGCATCGGCCTTAGGATCGTCGGAAATAATTCTCCCGTGCGAAAACTTGAGGAAATCGCGCAGGAATACATCCCCAGAAGCAGCCGACAGGTACACGCGGCTGTCTGGATTAGTCTCCAAAGGTGAATAGGAGGGAGCGGTAAAATGCCAGTACAACTGCATTTTCACGCCGCCTGGCCACTGGATGACTGCATCGTAGCCAATAGCGTCTTTGAACTTCTCCACGACCACCTCCGCACCGGCGCGCCGGGCGTCGAGCAACGCCTGATCCATGTCGGTGACCAGCCAACCGGTGCGCTCCTGGCCGAAGGGATACGGAATCGGCGTCAAAAATGAAAATGTGGAAAGAGTGCCCACCGGCGTCCAAACATATTGAAACTGTGTGCGCGAAGGAGTTGGGGTGACGACCGCTGTGATTTTTGGCGATGCCTTGCCGCCGAAGGTGGCGGTAAAGGCCCTCACGAAAGTATCAAAGTCCGCCGCGGCGACGTAGACGTGAGTGGAGTCGTATTGCACCCCCACCGCCGGACCAGCATTCCCCAACTCCCCCTTCTGCACCGCCGCACCGGCGACCGCACACAGAACCGCCATCGCCAACGCGGCCGCAAGCGAAGTCGCGGCCGCAGCCGGTGCGCGTGGCACAGTTATAGCCTTGAACATAAACATGAGTGGTTGCCTTGCACCTTTAGCTGCGTCATCATCATGCTCGCCTATTAACGCCAAGCCATTCATTGAATTGAACAAATATGGCGCGCCTGAAAACAGGTCCGCGGCGCATGCGGTCTGCGGGAATTCCAGCAATGAGTATATTCGAAGAAAAAGCCCGGTCAAAACGCTTCGTCGTGACGAGCGAATTGACCCCGCCGAAGGGCATCGACCTGTCCGAGTTCTTCGCCAAGGCCGATGCCCTCAAGGGTCTGGTCGATGCCATTAACATCACCGAATCGCCGCGAGCGCGAATGGCGGCCGAGCCCAAGTCGGTCGCACACCTTCTGCAAGATCGCGGGATCGAAGCCAT
>JANYIY010000087.1 GCA_025358615.1 Gammaproteobacteria bacterium
CATGCGGTCGACGATGAACAAGTCCCAATCCTCACCACACGCACGGGCCAGTCCGTCGTGCCCGTCGTGCACTGCGGTCACTTCATAACCAATCTCACACAGCCCTTGCTGCACAAAGTTGGCCGTCTCCACATCATCTTCAATCACGAGAATTTTCATGCCGCCTGCAATGCGTCGTTCGGACCTCCCGACGTTTTCAGTCTAGCGCAGAGTCATCCGTACTGCAGAAGCACCGCTTTGTGAGACGGCAAGCAGGCTCGGCAGCTGTTTAGAAGCGCTTTTGGAAACCCACCGCAAGGCCACCGGGTAAGACTTGAACGGAGATCGGCACGGCTCGCGTCGTCGCCCAATAGCCAATGCCAGTGCCGAGTAGACCGCCGACTATGACGTCGGTTTGCCAGTGCGCCTGACTTTTAAGGCGGGCTACCGCATCGTATACGGGAAGCAATTCGAGGCTCCATATCCAGGGATTGCTGCGGGCGTAGTTCACGATGAGCGGCGTCACAAAGCTCGCCTGCAAGGTCACTTCTCCGCTCGGAAAGCTCTGGCAGCATCTGCCCTTAAACCACTGATTTGGATTGTCTCCCTGCGACGGCCGCGCGCGGCCGAAAGCGTACTTCAGTGCCTGCGCGCTCACAGCGGATATGGTTGTTGCGTCAATGCTCTGCCAGAACGCATGTCCGAGCCGATCATCGTTGCCGAGCCATAGCGCGCCGATGAGCTCGGCGGCGATCGCGCCGTTTTCCAGGCTGGTCTGGTACTTACGCGCCCAGATGCCGCTTTGATCGAGAGTGAGTTCCGAGTCGATTCCCAGCGGACCGCTGCCGGCACAGGAAATGCCCGGCATAAGAATCGCCAGATATATCGCGATCCTGGCTTTGTGACACCGTACCTGCCCTTTAACCGCGGTTACAAATCTCATTCATCACCTTGACCACAAATCGAGTCGCACGTTAAAAGATGTCACTTTGTCATGCAAACCGGCGTTTAGGCAACTTTCGGCAGAGCTTACTTTGCAGTAGAAAGTTTATGTGGCTGTAAGGACGACACCAATGTGATGTTGTTGGTTTCTAGTCGCCGAACACACTCAGCTTTGCCGCGCCCGAAACCAGCCGCTGATGCTGAGGCGTTCGCGCTGCGTCGGCAGCACTGCGTGCTCGCGGCCTGGTGTGAGAAAACACACCATGCGGCCGGCAATCGGTTCCACGTCCCGCTGACCGCCGCGCGCATCGAATATCCGCAGCTCGCCGCCGGCAGCAGGCTGCCAGTCTTGGTTCAAGTACAGCACCAGAGAGACCTGGCGCTGCAATCGCCCCCGCGGCTGATCGACGTGGCGCGCATAGCCGGCGCCGGGCGGATACCAGGCGTAGTGTAGTTCGAGATCGAACAACCCGAGCAGGGCCGCGCGATTCAGCTCCAATCGCAACCCCTCAAGTTCATCCAGCAGCGCCTGCTCTGCGGGGTACAGCGGCGCCCCTATCCAACAGATGTTGTCGCCGCGAATCTCCTCGCGGCGCCGCAAGCCGCGCTCAGCGCCGACACGAGCCGCCGTGAATTCACCGCGTACGCGGCGCAGCTGTGCGCAATCTGCCAGGCCGCGGACTTGAACCGCCGGCAGGAATTGATCCTCAACCGAGATACCGTTGGCCCTCAGTTCCGCCTCGATGCTCACGAATTTGCACGGGG
This sequence comes from Gammaproteobacteria bacterium, assembly GCA_025358615.1. Lineage (GTDB taxonomy): Bacteria > Pseudomonadota > Gammaproteobacteria > Steroidobacterales > Steroidobacteraceae > Bog-1198. Next base: position 1,687 of record JANYIY010000087.1, read on the forward strand.
CCGCCAATCCCACCGCTGAGGGTATCACCGGTGCGCCGGCATCAACGACCGCGCTGCGACCGTTCCGCCATGCCGCCGCGTCGCGCGGCTCTCTTGCGGGCCGCCGCCTTCTTGCCCGCGACGCGGTCCGGCGCGCGGTGCACCTTCTTGCGCGCCTTCGTCACTTTCTTCGGCGCCTCCAGCATGCTGCCGCGGCAGTTCTCGGCGCCGCAGCGGCAGGCGTAGATTTCATCGACATTGGGCGCATCGTCGCTGTCGCGCTGGATCTGATAGTCGTACGACAGTTCTTCGCCGGGCTGTATGGTGCGAATTGCTTCGATGAAAATACGCTTGTTCAACGTGGTGCTTTCGCAATTCGGGTCGCAGGCGTGGTTGATGTAGCGCGCCTCGTTGCCGTTCACTCCGGCGTCGATCACAGTCTTCGCGTCGACCGTGAACAGAAAAGTATGGTTGTCGTTCGGATCCTTATCCTCGTAGCGCGCATCCGCCTGTTCGTGGCTGACGCGATCTCCCAAGTACTCGACGACAGTGGTGCCCTTGCGGATGCGCCGGGCGGCGAACACACCGTAGCCGTGGATCGGGGAATGGCGCACTTCGAACAGGGGTGCGCGGTGGCGCGGAGTTTTTTTCATACGGCGATGGGGGCTTTAATGGCTGCGTGATAACGATAGTCGAGGATTTCGAAGTCCTCGAAGGTGTAGTCGAACAGGCTCGGCGGCTTGCGCCGGATGACCAATTTCGGCAACGGGTACGGCGCGCGGCTCAGCTGCAGATCGGCTTGTTCCAGATGGTTCAAGTACAGATGGCAATCGCCGCCCGTCCAAATGAAATCGCCGACCGTAAGGTCGCATTGCTGCGCCAGCATCTGCGTGAGCAACGCGTAGGAAGCGATATTGAACGGCACACCGAGCAGAGCGTCGGCGCTGCGTTGGTACAGCTGGCAGGACAGGCGGCCGCCGGCGACATAGAACTGAAACAGCGCGTGACACGGCAGCAGCGCCATCTGATCCAATTCACCGACATTCCACGCGCTCACCAGGATGCGGCGCGAATTCGGATTGCCCTTCAGCTGCTCGATCACATTCGCCAACTGGTCTATGTTGCGGCCGTCGGCGCCAGGCCAGCTGCGCCACTGCTTGCCGTACACGGGACCTAAATTCCCATGCTTGTCCGCCCATTCGTCCCAGATGCTGACACCGTGTTCGTGCAAATACCGGATATTGGTGTCGCCGGTCAGAAACCAGAGCAGTTCGTAGATGATGGAGCGCAGGTGCAATTTCTTGGTCGTCACCAGCGGAAAGCCGTCGTTCAGGTCGAAGCGCATCTGATAGCCGAATACGCTCAACGTGCCGGTGCCCGTGCGATCGTCCTTGCGTGCGCCTTGCTGCCTGATGTGGCGTAAAAAATCGAGATACTGCCGCATCAGGCTTTCACTGCACCTAGATTGCCGCTCGCCGCATTGCGCCGATAGGCATACAGCATCATCCCTAAGCCGATGAATATCATCGGCGTGGTCAGCAGCATGCCCATGGTCAGCCAGTTGCCGGCCAGGTAGCCGATATTCGCATCCGGCAGTCGCACCCATTCGACGACGAATCGAGCGCAACCATAGACCAAAAGGAAAAGGCCGGTGGGCGCAAGCCGCGGCCGCGGTTTGCCGGTAAACCACCACACAATCAAGAACAGCACCAATCCCTCGAGACTCGCCTCATACAGCTGCGACGGATGCCGCGCAATGAGCACCCCATTGGCATCAGGCACGCCGAAGCCCCACGGCAAGTCGGTGGGCCTGCCCCAGAGTTCGCCGTTGATAAAATTGCCCAAGCGCCCGGCCAACAAACCGATGCCGGGCAGCGGCGCCAGAAAATCCAGCACATCGGCAATGCGCTTACCCTTGACCCGCGCGAACACACAGCCCGCGGCCAGCACCCCCGTCATTCCGCCGTGGAAGGACATGCCGCCATCCCAGATATGAAACACGTTCAACCAACTCTCGGCGATCACGTCGTGGCCGTAGAAAATGCACCAGCCCAATCGACCGCCGACAATGACGCCGATGGCGCTGTAGAAAATCAAGTCGTCAATATCCAGCGCGGTCCATGTCGAACCGGGCTGCCGCGCTCGATAGCGGGCCAGCCACCACGCGGCGACGAACCCGATGAGGTACATGATTCCGTACCAATGTACGCGAAGAGGTCCGAATCCAAAGACCGGTCCGATCGAGATGGCAATGGGATTGAGGTGCGGGTAGGTCAGCATCGCGCTACTTTAAACTGTCGTTCACTCGACAGAAATAGGCTTTCAGATATCGGGTCTCGGGAATGGCCGGATGCACCGGGTGATCCGGCGCCTGCCCGCCCATTTCCAGGATCTGCAGCTGCTTATCCGCCGCCCTCGCCGCTTTGGCAATGGCATCCTGCAAATCCTCCGGACTCACATGGTAGGAACAGGAGCAGGAAACCAAAATGCCCTCCGGTCCGAGCACTTGCATGGCCAATTGATTGAGGCGCTTGTAGGCGGCCAGCGCCTTCGGCAAGTCCTTCTTGCGCTTGGCGAACGCCGGCGGATCGATGATGACGATGTCGAATCGCTCACGCTTCTTGACCAAATCCTCCAGCACATCGAAGGCGTCGCCCCGGACCGCGGTGACTGCAGCGCCATTGCGCTCGGCATTGCTCACCGCCAATTCGAGTGCCACAGCGGAGCTGTCGACGCATAGCACCTCGCGCGCCCCGGCCTGTGCCGCACGCACGCCCCAGGCACCCACATAGCTGAAGACATCCAGCACGCGCGCGCCCTTGCGCACATACTTGGCCAGGGTTCGGCGGTTGGCCGCCTGATCGAAGAACCATCCGGTCTTCTGTCCCTCGGCCAGGGGCGCTTGAAATTCCAGAGCGTCCTCCAAAACCGTGTTCAGTCCGTCGAACTTGCCTTTCGCAGCCTCCACATAGCTTGGCAGGCCCTCCATTTCGCGCGACGAGCTGTCGTTCTTGAAGAGCAGCGCCTCGCTGTGCAGAACCTGCTCCAACGCCAGTTGAATCTGCAGCTTGAGCCTTTCCATCCCGGCGGTGCCGATTTGCACCACGCATGCGGCTCCGTAGCGGTCGACCACCAGACCCGGCAGGCCGTCGGACTCGCCATACACCAGGCGGTAATAGGGCTTGGAATAAAGCCGCTCACGCAGCGCGAGCGCGTTGCGGATTCGGCCGGCGAGCCATGCAGTATCGGGAAGCCGCCAGGTACCCAGCATGCGGGCACTGATCAGCGACTGCGGGTTGACGTAGGCCAGCCCCAGTGCGCGGTCGTTGTGCGCCAGCACGCGCACCAATTCACCCGGCTTGAACTTCGGCAGGGGCGTCTGGTCCGTGTCGACCTCGTTGCTGAAGATCCACAGGTGTCCCGCGTGCAGACGGCGATCTTCGTTGCGCTTGAGGCGCAGGGCGGGCAGTTCCGCCACAATGCTGGAATCGGACATGGGGGGTACTTCGGCTATATTGGCGCGCATTCTAACCGACGCGGAGCCGTAACATGCAGCGCAATCGCCTTGCAGAGGAAACCAGTCCGTACCTTTTGCAGCATGCGGACAATCCCGTGGATTGGTATCCCTGGGGCGAGGAGGCTCTGCTCGACGCGAAGGGCGCGAACAAGCCCATACTCCTGTCCATCGGCTATTCGGCCTGCCATTGGTGCCACGTCATGGCGCACGAGTCCTTCGAGGATCCGGCCACGGCCGCACTGATGAATGAATTATTCATCAACATCAAGGTGGATCGCGAAGAACGCCCCGACCTCGACAAGATTTACCAGGTTGCGCAGCAGCTGATTACGCACGGCTCCGGCGGCTGGCCACTGACCATGTTCCTCAGCCCCGCAACCCAAGCACCCTTCTTCGGCGGCACTTACTTTCCGAAGGAACCCCGCCATGGCATGCCCGCGTTCGGCGATTTGCTGCGCCGCGTGGCCGAATACTTCCACGGCCACGGCTCAGAAATCGCCCAGCAAAACGCCCAACTGACCGCTGCACTCGCGAGTCTCGAGCCGCCACCGGCGCCAGGTGCCGTACTCGACCGCGCGCCGCTGCTCGCGGCCCGCGCGGCTCTCGAGCGAACATTCGATGCCCGGTTCGGCGGCTTCAGCCTAGCCCCCAAATTTCCGCACCCCGGCAGCATCGAGCGCTGCCTGCGGCATTGGCACGGCACATCGGCCGAGCCCAGCCCGGACCTCAAGGCGCTGTACATGGCGAGCCTGAGCTTGGCGCGCATGGCCGAAGGCGGAATCTACGATCAGTTGGGCGGTGGATTCGCGCGCTATTCGGTGGATGGCGAATGGATGATTCCGCACTTCGAAAAAATGCTCTACGACAACGCACAACTGCTGTGCGAGTACTCTCGAGCCTCACTTGCCACCGGCGAGGAACTCTTCGCACGCATCGCAGGCGAAACCGCGGACTGGGTGCTGCGCGACATGCGTTCGCCGCAAGGCGGGTTTTACTCCAGCCTCGACGCGGATTCCGAAGGTCATGAGGGGATATTCTATGTGTGGACCCCCGCCGAAATGCAGGCGCTGCTGACCGCGACGGAATATGCGGTTTTTTCGCGCCGTTTCGGCCTCGACCGCAGCGCCAATTTCGAAGGCGCATGGCATTTGCACACCTATGAATCCATCGCCGGCATCGCCGCCGCCGTGGATGAATCTCCGCAAGCCGTCGACGCGTTGATCGCAGCGTCGCGCGCCGTACTATTGCGCGTGCGGGACCTGCGTATCTGGCCGGCCCGCGATGAAAAAATTCTCACCGCGTGGAATGCGCTCATGATCAAGGGGCTGGCGATCGCAGCCCGGGTGCTGCGCCGGCCTGATTTGGCCGATGCCGCCGCGGCGGCCGTGGACCTCATACGCCACCAGCTGTGGCGCGACGGGCGCTTGCTCGCGACCTACAAGGATGGGCGCGCGCATCTGCCGGCTTATCTGGATGACTATGCCTTCCTCATCGATGCCCTGCTCGAACTGCTGCAAACGCGCTGGCGCAGCAAGGACTTGGAATTCGCGATCACCTTAAGCGAAGTGCTGTTGACGCAATTCGAGGACCACCAATCCGGCGGCTTCTTTTTTACGGCGGCCGATCATGAGCAACTCATACATCGCAGCAAGACCTTCAGCGACGACTCGACGCCGTCCGGCAATGGGGTTGCTGCGTCGGTGCTATGCCGCTTAGGGTACCTTCTTGGCGAACTGCGCTACCTGGACGCCGCCGAGCGCACCTTGCAAGCAGGCTGGCCCATGCTGCAGCAGTACCCGCAGGCACACATGAGCCTGCTGAACGCGCTCGAGGACTTTCTGCAATCCACGCAAATCCTGATCATTCGCGGCGACGCGACCGAGGCTGCGCGTTGGTCCGCGCAGATCGGCGCCCTGTACGCGCCCGGCCGCATGCTATTCGCCATTCCGCGCGACACGCATGGGCTGCCGCCCGCGCTTGCGGCCAAGAGTGCCGCAGCAGGCACCGTAGCTTATCTGTGCACGGGAATGACCTGTTCCGCGCCGCTCGACGATTTACCGTCGATTGCGCGCGAACTCGCCCTGCGCATCCGTTAAGGCCCATCTGCATCAGGCTGCGCGCTGCGGCGTCGAATTTACCGCAGCAGCTCGCCCAAGCGGCGCCGCAAAGCCCCGTGCAGAGTTTCGGAGAAGGTCGGCGCCGCATTCCAGTCGAGCGCCCAGGGCTGCGCCGTGCGCGTCGCCTCGGGCTCCGTGGAGTAGCGCGGAAATATATGCGCATGCAGCGCCGGATCGACATTGCCGAATATTGCGTAATTGATGCGCAGTGCCGTGGTGACGGCGAGCAGCGCGTCACCCACCGCCGCCATGTCGGCTTGGAATTGCGCGCGCAATTCGGGCGGCAGCGCATTCAGATGCTGCAGCACCGGATCCGGCAACAAAACGCAATAGCCCATCAACACCTGGCGCGCGCCCATCACCACCCATCCGGAGCGCATGCGCCCGACCGCCGGCGGATAGTCCGCGGCACGGCAGCGCTCGACCATGCCATGGATCACCGTGGGCGGCGTCATGGCCCGAGCACCTTCGCCACCGTGTCGGCATCGACCGGCGGCGCCGAATTGCCGAAGTTCGAACGCAGGAAGGAGAACAGTGCCGCCGCGTCCGCGGGCTTCAACCAGCCGAATTGCAACATTTGGGTGGAGTATCGACCGGCCGGCATCGAGGCGGGTCTTTGCCCCTTGATCACCCACAGCGCGAGTGCGGCCGGATCTCCCACGATCACGGGCGACCCCGCCATGCCCGGATACACCCCGGGGATCCCGGCGCCGTTTTGCTGATGGCAGGGGACGCAGTTGCCGTTATAGATGCGCGCGCCCAGCTGCGCTGTGGCCGACGCGATGCCGACGGCCGGAGTGCCGGCGCCGGCGGCGGTCGCAGGGATCGAGCCCAACGGCGAGCTGGGCGACTGTGGGGAGCAGGCACTTAAGGCGCCCGCCAGCAAAACTATCGACAATACCTTTCGCGGCAACATGTGGTAAATCTTAGATCAAATAGAGAATGGGGGCGATCATGGCACGACTCGGTCCGAAATCTCCGCCGCGCACGACACTGCGGCTCAGTGCGGCGCTGCTCGCTACGGCCCTGTGGGCTTTCGCACCGGCGGCGCAGACGCAAGCGCAGAGCGTCGCGCCGGCCGAGGACGCGCTGAAGCAAATCATCGAAGAGGGCAACCCGGCCTATCTCGATTGGTCGGCCGCAGCGGGCGATCGCGATCAAATCGGCAAGCTGTACGAGGCCAATGGCTATCGCCTGCTGTGGAGCGACGCTGAGAAACCGACGGCCGCGGCAATTTCGCTGCTGCAGCAGCTGCGTCTCGCGGGAGAACGCGGGCTGGACCCCGAAGATTATCCAGGCAACAGACTGGTCTACTTATTGATCGATCTGATCGATGCGCCGCACGCGGGCATTGAGCAATGGGCACTCTTCGACGCCGGCTTATCCAGAGCCGGCATCCGCTTCCTGTCGGATGTGCATTTAGGCCGAGTCGATCCTGCAGCCATGGGACATGACTTGAGCGTGGGCAGGATTAAACTCGACATCCCCACCACCCTCGCCCATCTGGCGACCGCGGTCGATGTTGCCGCCGCCGTCGACGCACTGGAGCCGCAGTTCAGTCATTACGCGCTGCTGAAGGGTAAGTTGTTGCAATATCGGGCGCTGGCGGACCAGGACGGGCTCAACGACTTGCCGCCGTTGCCGGCGAAATCGCTCAAGCCCGGCGAGGATTATTCCGCTGCGGCGAAACTGCAGCAGCTACTGGCCGCGCTCGGCGACAGCGCCAGGCCGGCGCCGGACGCGCCGCCGCCGACCACCCTGTCGCCGCCCATCGTAGAGGCGCTGAAGCACTTTCAAAGCCGGCATGGCGAGAAGCCCGACGGCGTGCTCGGCGCTGCGACCTTCATCCAGCTGACGCGGCCCCTCAAAGACCGCGTGCGCCAAATCGAACTCACCATGGAGCGCTGGCGCTGGCTACCCTCGGAACTCGTGACCGCGCCCATCATCGTCAACATTCCGCAGTTTCGTCTGTTTGCATTCGAGTCGACGGCCGATTCCGAAGCGCACATTCGTCAAATGGACGTCATCGTCGGCAAGTCCTTCGACTCCACCCAGACGCCGGTGTTCGCCGCCGACATGAGCTACCTGATCTTCCGGCCCTATTGGGAAGTCCCTTACAGCATCGCGCTCAAAGAAGTGGTGCCGACGGCGCGCAACAATCCAGCCGACATCGAGCGGCGTCAAATGGAAATCGTTAGTGGCTACGGCGACTCCGCCACGGTCATGCCGAATACGCGGGCAAATGTCGAACTGGTGGCCGAGGGCACATTGCGGCTCCGGCAACGGCCCGGTCCGAATAATTCGCTGGGTTTGGTCAAATTCATGATGCCTAATCAATACAATGTGTACCTGCATTCGACACCCGCACAATCCCTGTTCGCGGAAACGCGCCGCGACTTCAGCCACGGCTGCATTCGGGTCAGCGACCCCGTCGGCTTGGCGCAATATGTATTGCGCGACTCGCCGCAATGGACCCGTGAAAAGATTCTCGCGGCGATGAACGGCAGCAAACCTCTGACGGTCACGCTCAAGAATCGCATCCGGGTATTCATCGTCTACGGCACCGCCATCGCCACCGAGAAAGGCAATATTCTATTCTTCGACGATATTTACCGGCACGATGAGCGGCTGCAAAAGGCGCTGGAGGCACGGCGCGTGGCCGCGCCCACTTAGCCCTTCCAGGTCCGAAACGCGCCCGTATCCAAGTGCACGAAATTGGACGCGCGATAGTATCCGACCCCGCCGCGTTGCAAATCCTCGGCACGAGTGGCGAGACTGGCGCAATCGATGCCGCTCATGCGCACATCGATGGCCCTGCCCTGCATGTGCAAACTATGTTGCGCAACGCCCGCGCTCTTCTCATGCAAAACGGCGTTTGTCTGCGGCGAGCGGTAGCCCGAGATCACGCTGAATTCCGGGTCGGCGCCCACCGTGTGCGCCACATCCACCAAGTAATCCATCAGGCCGGCGTCGATGACATGCCGTTCGCCGGTGCGAAAGTCCCGCAACAACACTTCGATCGCCGACAGGGCCTCGGGCACATACTCCCCGGCGTGCGAATATTCGATTTCCAGCCGTTCATCGGTGTGTAGATTCAGCAAAGCGATCCGTCTGTCCCCGGACCCGACCTTGCTGCGAACGACAGGGTGCGCGGCGGCAGTTTCTCTGCCCATCGACCTGCCCGCCAGCAACGCGGCGGCCGACATTCCGGCCAGCGCGCCCCCCGCCCGCAACACTCGCCGACGATTCCAGCTCATCGACGCGCCTCGTCGGTAAGCAGGCGGCCGCGATCCAGCGCCAGCACGGTGGCGCGGGGAAACAAATTGAATTCCGATGCCGAGGCCCAGGTGTAGGCACCCATGACATGCCCGAGCACGAGATCTCCCATGTCGAGCAGGGGTAACTCCAAGTGCTCGTTGATGACGTCGATGCTGTCGCAGGTGGGGCCGGCCAGTACCGAGGGGTAGGTCGCCGCCGCAGGCACCAGTGCCTCCACCGGATAGCTGGCGTGATCGTATAGCTGCCCGCTGTAGTTGCCGTACAAACCATCGTCAAGGTAGTACCACCAGCGGCCGTCGCGCTGCCCCCGGCCCATGACGCTCGCCACCGCGACCGCAGCCGGCGCGCAAATGAACCGGCCGGGCTCGGCTATGAAGCGCATCGGCGGCAATTCTTGCAATGCGGCGCGAATCGGCGCGCAGAACTCCTCGATGGACATACCGCGCTGCAGATAGTCCACCGGAAAACCGCCGCCGATGTCCAAGATGCCTGGCGCGTGGCCCAGCTTCTCGGCAGTGCGCAGCAACTCGCCGCAGCGCGCGATGGCCTCGACGAACATCGCGGGGCCGGCGGCCTGCGATCCCACGTGAAACGACAAGCCGTCGATTTCGATGCGCAAATCGGCCGCCAATCGCAGCAGCTCGGGCACCGCCTGCGGCTCGCAGCCGAATTTGCGCGACAGATCCACCCGCGCTTCGGGGCTGCGGAACGACACGCGAATCAGCAGCGACGCGCGGCCGCGATACTTCACGAACTTACGCAGCTCATCCGGGTTGTCGATGACGAAACGATTGACGCCGTAGGCCAAAGCGGTGCGAATATCGCTATCGCGCTTGATCGGATGGGTATGGATACAGCGCTGCGGCGGTATTTTGAGGCGACGCACCAATTCCACTTCGCCGTTGGTCGCCAAATCGAAAAAGGCACCCTCGGCATGCAAGGTGTCGATAACCGCGGCATGTGGCAGAGGCTTCAGGGCATAGTGCAGGTCTACGCCGGGCAGGGCAGCCGCGAGACGTCGATATTGCCCGCGCACGCGCTCAGCATCGATCACCAGCAGCGGCGAACCATAACGGGCCGCGAGCTGGCGGATGGAAGCGTGCGAAAAAGGGTCCGCCGCCGGGTCGAGCTCCAGGGATTGACGGGCGGCAGGACGCGGCTTGCGTACGGACTCGGCCACTAGCTCACACTGAGTTCGAGGGAGTCATCGCCCAAGCCGCTGGCGCGCTGCAGGCGGTCGAGGATTGCCGCCCAACGTTCATCCGCAGGCAGGCTTTGGACGAAGATTCTCACGCAGCCGGCGCGGTCCAGCGTGCGCAGATGGTTGTAGAGGTTGTGCGCATAGATGTCCGGTCTTTTGCCCGCGTTGATCCAGGTCATGTGACGCTGAGTCTGTAGCGGCGGGCGCATGGCAAGCACGGCAACCTTTTCCTCGCGCGCCGTTATTTCACCGGCACGCACCTCCAAATCATCCGACGGCACGATTTCGAGCGGCGTGGACGGCGCATAGTGCAATGCCCCGTCTCCCGGTGAGCGCGGAGCGAAGCCACCGATGGCCAGAGACCCTACCACTTGCTCCAGCTGCGTGCGGGTGATGAAGCCGGGCCGCAGCAGCCGCGCCTGATTGTCGAGGCAGGAAACGATGGTCGATTCCAGTCCGATGGGCGAATCCCCGCCGTCCAAGATGACCCCCACCGCATCACCCAGCTCATCGCGCACATGTTCCGGCTTGGTCGGGCTCAAACGACCATAGCGATTCGCGGACGGCGCCGCGATGCCGCCGCCGAAGGCGTTCAGCAGCTGTTGGGCCATGGGATGCGAGGGTACGCGGATACCGATGCTGTCCTGGCCGCCGGTCACGATGTCATTGACGTTGTCCGCCTTGGGCAGAATCAAGGTCAGAGGCCCCGGCCAGAACTTCTCGGCCAGCTGTTCCGCAACCGGCGGCACCGAGGACACCCAGCGGTGCAGGTACCGCGGATCGTCCAGGTGCACGATCACGGGATGATCTGGCGGGCGCCCCTTGACCTCGAAAATCTTACGCACGGCGACCGGATTGGCGGCGTTCGCTCCGAGTCCATAGACGGTCTCGGTCGGGAATACCACCAAATCACCCGCGCGCAATGCTTCGACGGCCTCTTCGATTTCAGTCTGTGTAGCTCTTACCACACCCTATGATATCAAGACTGCGAGACCAGCAAAGCTCGCATGCGGGGCAAAGAGCCACATCCGTGCGTCAATTCCGCTTTTACCCGAGTCGATCGCCGTCTTTGCGTTGCTTCACGATGGAGTCGGTGTCGGCGAAAGGATACATTCCATGAATATCAAATCGAGCCAGAGCCCGAACTTGAATCCCACCTCGTGAAAATGGCCGACATTGGTAAATCCCAGGCTGCGATGCAGGCCGATCGACACCGCATTATCAGCGTCGATGCCGGCAATCATGACGTGTTTGCCACCGGCGACGGCGCGCGCCAGC
>JANYIY010000185.1 GCA_025358615.1 Gammaproteobacteria bacterium
CGCCGTTCGAACGGCGCATCAGAGCCCGGCAGCGCGCGGCCAATTCGGCCGCCTCAAACGGCTTGCTCAAGAAATCGTCGGCGCCGAGATCGAGCGCTTTGACCTTGTCGTTGAGGGTGCAGCGGGCGGTGAGAATCAGCGTGGGCAGAGATTTGCCGGCACTGCGCAGGCGGCGCACCAAGGTGAGGCCGTCCGCGCCGGGGAGGCCCACGTCGATCACGGCCATGGCGAATTCTTCGTTCACCAGCGCCGCCTGAGCCGCTTCGGCGCTGGCAACCCGGTGAACCGAATAGTTGGCCGCGGCCAGCCCGCGCTTGATTGCATCGGCGACGATGTCATCGTCTTCTACGATTAGGAGGCGCACAAGCCACTCGCTATATATAAAGGAGACGCTAGCTTACGCCCAACGCAACTTAGGGATCGCCCAGCGCTTGATTGTCCGGATCGGCGGGCTGCGATCCGTCGCCGCTGCGATCTGCGCCGAAGCTGCCGCGGCGAGGCGGAACCAAGACGCGTAATTTCGCTTCGTAGGCCTTGGCGAAGGTCTCGATGAACAAATGCGGAAATCCATCCGCCGGACGCTGCGCTAGCCCTGCGAACATTTCGGCATACAATTCCCAGTACTTGGCCTTGCTTTGCGATCCGAACACACCGCGCTTGGTCGCCCGGTCGAAGCGTTCTTCCAATTCCTTGGGATCCACGCGGCCGAGAAACTCCTCGAACGCGGCGCGCGTCGCGGCCAGCGATGCGGTGTTCTGCGCCTTGAGTTCGCGGAAGTTTTGCCGTATCGCCTCGACCGAGCCGGCACGGGTCGACAGCGTGGTCAACAGGCGCACCAGTGCCTCGTCGACACCGCGTGAAAAATTCAGCGGCGATTCTGTGCCGTCGTTGGCGGGAGGCGATATTCGAAAACGATTGCGAAATTCGTTGCGGCTCTGGTTCAGATCCATCAGGCCCAGCACCGACTCGCGCAGCAACTGGCCGGCGAGCTGCAACGCCGAGCTGCGAGCCTCGGTCGAGAGGGTACGCGGATCGATGCCCGCGCCGCGGCAGAAGGCGGCGAGCCCCACGTCGAAATCGCTTTCGTACAGCGCCGCGGGATTTTGCGCGCGCGGCGGCGGCGGCGAGGCGCCGCTCTCGGATTTTGCGGCTTCGATGTTGAGCGGCCGGGTCAGCATGTGCCAGGGAGTGCCGCCGGCTTGGGGCTCGAGCTCAGAGCGCACCTGCGCGGGGGCCGCCCCGGCGCGAGGCAGGGATTGGCCGTAGGCGTCGCGCGGGCGCACACCGGAATCGGCGGTCAGTAGGTCGCTGGGTTCGAGCAGCTGGCTCAAGTCCAAATCCGCGCCTAAGTCGTTGGCGGTGGCTTTCTTGACTGCCGAGGAGGGCGACTGTCCGTCGTAGGCCACGATGGCGCTCGCGTCGGGCGGAAAATCATTGCTCTTGTCGATGCTGACCAGCAGTTCATATTCGCCCAGACGGATATAATCGCCGTCCTTCAGCTGGTAGTCGTGATATTTGCCTAAGGGGACCTGGGCGCCATTGACATAGGTGCCGTTGGAACTGGTGTCGACCAGAACGTAGTTTCCGGCGCGAAAATCGACGCGTGCGTGTTTGCCCGAGAGGTAACGCTCCGGGTCGGGTAGAATCCACTCATTGTCAGTTGCACGCCCTAGCGTGCCGCCATGCACACCAAACACCTTGGTTGATTGGTCCCCAAGGCGGCTTGCATGGTCGCTGACAACGCGTAAGCGCAAGGCCATATTCATTCCCTCCCACGGAGCGACAGGATTGCGCTAAGTGCCCGTATAATATGGTGAAAGATAGCAACGCTTGGAGCCTACTAAATGGCCGCGAGTCACATTTTCAAAGTTCTCTTCGTAAATCAGGGAAAGGTGTACGAGATCTACGCCCGGAAAGTGAGCCATGGGAGCCTTTTTGGCTTTATCGAGGTCGAGGAACTGGTGTTCGGCGAACGTACCACCGTCGTCGTCGACCCCGCGGAAGAGAAGATAAAGGCCGAATTCAACGAAGTAAAGCGCACCTACCTGCCCATGCATTCGGTGCTGCGCATCGATGAGGTCAAGAAACAGGGAGTCAGCAAAATCGTGGCCTTGGAAGGCTCCAATGTCTCGCAATTCCCAGTTCCCATTTATACACCCGGCGGAGACTCGAACGCTCGGAAATAGCCGCATGCCTGTCATAACGATTCATGTTTAGTCTGTTCGGCGCGCCGGCGCTGTCGCAATTTCGTTTGGACCACCTGCTGCGCGTGCTGCGGGCAGAGGATGGGCGCGTTACCACGCTTGGCAGCCGCTGGCTGCACTTCGTCGATGATTCTCGGCCGCTGCTGGAGGCCGAATTGGGGTTGCTTAAGACGCTGCTGACTTACGGGCCGCGGGCCCGGCCGGGGATCCCGGGTGGACAGCGGCTACTAGTCACGCCGCGGGTCGGTACCGAATCGCCCTGGTCCAGCAAGGCCACGGACATCGTGCACGTCTGCGGGCTCGAGGCCGTGCGGCGCGTGGAGCGCGGCACAGTATATTTTCTTGAATCGGCGGTTCCGCTCGAGCAGGCGCAGCTGCGGCGGCTGGCGGAGCACTTGCACGACCGCATGACCGAGTCGGTGTGGATCGAATCCATCGATCCACAAGGCTTGTTTCATGGTGCTGCAGCACGACCGCTGCGGCTGGTGCACTTGGGGGATGATGGCCAGGCGGCCCTGTCGCGCGCGAATCGAGACTGGGGCTTGGCGCTGTCCGGCGGCGAGATCGACTATCTGGTGGAGGCCTTCGGCCGATTGCAGCGCGATCCCACCGATGTGGAGCTAATGATGTTTGCGCAGGCGAACTCGGAGCATTGTCGGCACAAGATATTCAATGCCGAGTTCATCGTCGATGGCAAGGTGCAGGCCGAATCGCTGTTTGCGATGATTCGCGCCACCTATGCGCGCAACTCCCGCGGCGTGCTCTCGGCCTATCGCGACAACGCCGCCGTCATCGAGGGCGGCAGCGCCACGCGATTCTTCGCGGATCCCTTGACGCATCGCTTCGCGGGCCGCCATGAGCCCGTCGATATCTTGATCAAGGTCGAGACGCACAATCATCCCACCGCGATTTCTCCGTTTCCGGGCGCCGCTACCGGTGCCGGCGGGGAGATTCGCGATGAGGGGGCGACGGGTATCGGCGCCAAGCCCAAGGCAGGCCTCACCGGGTTTACGGTGTCGAACTTGAAAATCCCCGGCATGCCGCAGCCCTGGGAGGCGGATTTCGGCAAGCCGGAGCGAATCGCCTCGGCGCTCGACATCATGCTTGCCGCGCCCTTGGGCGCCGCCGCCTTCAACAATGAATTCGGACGGCCGAACACCTGCGGCTATTTCCGTACCTTCGAGCAGGCGGGCATGGAGTCCGGCCGCCGCGTGATTCGCGGCTACCACAAGCCCATCATGATCGCCGGCGGTCTCGGCAATGTGCGCAGGCCCGACGTGGAGAAGAAGGACGTGGTGGTCGGCGCGCCGCTCATCGTACTCGGCGGGCCGTCGATGTTGATCGGCTTGGGCGGCGGCGCGGCCTCCTCGGTCGGCAGCGGGCAGAGTTCTTGCGATTTGGATTTTGCCTCCGTGCAACGCGGCAACGCCGAGATGCAGCGCCGCGCGCAGGAAGTCATCGATCGTTGCTGGGCCATGGGCGAAGCGAATCCGATATTGCTGATTCACGATGTGGGCGCCGGCGGCTTGTCGAATGCCATCCCCGAGGCGATTGCGC
>JANYIY010000206.1 GCA_025358615.1 Gammaproteobacteria bacterium
GCCTGAAATATCGAATCGGCGCGCGGCCGGAAGTCATAGGCATCGCCGGTGGCGATTTCCTTGGTTCTGTCAAAGGCTGAAATGGAGGTAATGGTGCCGTAGCCAGGCTTAACGTCGATCTTGACGGAGGTGTTGAAAAGATTGCGATTATCCACACCCCTATTGTTGACCGTGATCGGCGTGGATACGTTATTCGCATTCGGCGGCGTGCTAAAAGTGCTGAAGGGATTCGCTTCGTCGTCGCGCGGGATGACGAAGTAGAAGGCCCGGGTTTGCAGCAGCGAAGCGGACGCGCGCCAGTCCGCAGTGAACATGTCATTCGGCTCCCACAACAGCCGTAGGCGTGCGGCGTAATCGGTGGCCGGATCCGCCTTCTCGTGCAGATAGCTGTTCGCCAGATATCCATCGGTGTTGAAGAAATTCACCGACGCGCGGAATTTAAGGGTTTTCGAATCGTTCAACGGCCCGCTTAAGGCCAGTTGCGCACGCTCGGTCGGGCCGTTGCCGAAACCGATCCGGGTCGATCCGCTCAATTCGTCCGAGGGCGGCTTAGTGGTGATGATGATCGCGCCGCCGATGGCGTTGCGGCCATAGAGTGCGCCTTGCGGTCCCTTGAGTACTTCTATCTGGGAGATGTCGAACAGCTCCTGATTGAATTCGGCGGGGTTGGTCTCGAGCACGCCGTCGACCAACACAGCCACGGACGGTTCGCTGTTGCGGGCTTGGGAGATGCCTCGCACCACCACGAACGCATTGCCGGCGTTCTGAGTCTCGACCAGAGTCATATTGGGGACCATGGCGATGAAATCGGCAGGCCTCTCAATACCGGCCGCTTGAATGGTCTGCTCGGTAAATACACTGACCGTGATCGGTACGTCGCGGAACGATTCGACGCGTTTTCGCGCCGTGACCACGATTTCTTCCAGGTCTGTCGACTGCGCCGGTGCCGGCATCGACGCCAGCGCCGAGCCCACGCTCGCGAGCACCGCGAGCCATTTTCCATTGGTATTATTCATATAAATTCCCCCCAATAAACGTTTTCAAACAAGGCCGTCTAGGCGGCATCGGCCGACGGCCAGCGTTCACCTCGTGCCAAGCCGTCGCGAATGGCTACGCCGTGCTCGTTCAGCAACGGCGCTGCGCGTACCGACCCCTGGCGCATACCTCCGAATTGCACCGGTGGCCTGACCGCCTGCACGCCGCCGTGTGCAGACTCCACCGGCACGATCAAACCTAAGTGTTCGACTTGCGGATCGTGAACCACCTCGTCGATGGCGTTGATGGGCGCATACGGCACGTCGTTGCGTCCCAGCCGTTCCGCCCAATACGCAAGATCGTGCTGCGAGAAGCGCTGGTCGAGCTCCGCGTTCAACGACTCGTAGTTGGCAATTCGCGCCAGCCGTTTGCTGAAGCGCACATCATCGGCCAGCTCGGGAGCATCCAGCGCGGCCACGAGGCCCTCCCAGAACTTCTCCAGCGAAGACAGATGCAGCGCGATGAGCCGGCCGTCGGCGGTTCTGAGAATGTAGGCCTGCGCGAGACGGGGCCGGTCGCTGGACGTCGGCGTTTTGCCCAACGCAAAGAACGCAGCAAAGGGTTCGACCGCAAAGTGCGCCATCGCTTCGAGCATCGAGACTTCGACCAGACACCCCTTGCCGGTGCGGCCGCGCTGCACCAGCGCACCCAACGCGCCGTAGGCGGCATAAATTCCTGTTATCGCATCGGCCAGGGCAGGACCCAAGAACCGGGGGCGGCTGGAATCGACGACAACGCTCAAGAAGCCGCTGAGCGCCTGCGCGACCGAATCGTAGCTCGGCCGTTCCGCATAGGGACCGCTCGAGCCAAAGCCGCTGATGGATGCGTAAATCAGTCGCGGATTGATCGCCAGCAGCCGTTCGGATCCTGCGCCCAAGCGTGCCGCAGTGCCGGGCCGAAAATTTTGAATGAACACGTCGGCCTCACCGAGTAAGCCGTCGAATAGGTTTCGTTCCGCGGGATCTTTCAAATCGAAGGCAATGCTGCGTTTGTTGCGGTTGTAGGCCTGAAAGTGCGGCGAGTAATGATCCCCCTGGTAGTTGCGATAAGGATCGCCCTCAGGACTCTCCACCTTGATGACATCGGCCCCCAAGTCGGCAAGCATCATGCCGGCACAGGGGCCGGTAATGAACGTTCCCTGCTCGACTACGCGAATGCCGCTCAGCACCCCGCCCAATTTAAACGGCCCCGCGCTAGTCATCGCTCGCCCGAAAACCCGGCGGCGCGTCGCCGTCGTAATCGATCGCCTGCGCCGCGGCATGCGACAGCACGAATCCGATCGGCCGCAGCTGCTCCTCGAGCAGATGCGCAATAAGTCCCGCAGTCCTCGCCAGCAACGGCACCCCCTTGAGCGCCCGCAGTGGGTAGCCGGCATCGAGCAGCACCGCCGGTATGGCACCGGACACATTGAGCGCGAGCGGCTTGCCGAGAAGATTCGGCAGGAGTTTCTCCACCTGATGAGCGATCCCGGCGTACAGGCCGGCGCTGCCGACTTCCGCCGCTACATCGAACAGCCGCCTCGCGCGCGGATCGAAACCCTTGTGCAGCGGATGTCCGTAGCCGGGAATAGCGCGGCGCGAAGACCGATACTCGAGTACCACATCGTTTGCAGCTTGCTCGACCGAGGCACCGCCCTCGATCCGCGCCGCAATATCCGAGTAGAAATAGCCGGCGGCTTCAGAAGACCCCAAGACCACGGAACCACAGCCAAGAATGCCCGCGGCAACCGCGCCCTGCAGCGCTTCGGGTGCGGCGGCCAGCGTCATGCGCGCGACCTGCACGCTGGGGACCAGCCCGTGCTCGGCAATGGCTACCAGGGTTGCGTCGAGAATGCGGCGCTGAGCTGCGCTCGGCAGCGCGCCCGTGAGCAGCAGCCAAAAATGCTCTGTGAAATCGATACGGCCGATCAAATCCTGCGTGAGATCGCGGCCGCGGACCAGGATGGTGGCCTCGTTCGCCGTGGATATTGCACTGCTGCGATGCGCTTGTGACCCGATCTTCAAGTGCAGAGTGTCCTGGTTGCCAGCTACCGATATTTTCGCATACCGAAATCTTATTCGTCTAACGAACATCCTGGACGCGATCCGACGACTCGTCAAGTCGCGGCAAGCCATTTACTTGTTTTCGCATATCGAAATAGACTGCAGGTCATGCCGAAACCCAAGACAGTGCAGCGGCGCCGCGAGGCGATGGGTGGTCTCGCCAAGGGACTCGGCGTCATTCGAGCCTTTACGCGTGAGCGAGCTGCGCTCACCTTGAGCGACATCGCGGGCATTACAGAGATGCCGGCGGCAACCGCGCGGCGCTGCCTGCTGACTCTCGAAGAACTGGGCTATGTCACGCGCAGCGGCCGCCAATTCCTGCTGCGCCCGAAGGTGCTGGAATTGGGCGCGGCCTATCTCGAGTCGATGAACATCGAAGTGCTCACCAAAACGCACCTCGAGGAACTGGCGCGCAACACCGGCGACTCGGCGGCCCTGTGTGTTCTCGACGGCACCGAGACCGTGTACGTGGCCCGCGCGTCGATCCGCACGCTGCTGCGCTTGGAAGCGCATGTCGGCAGCCGCTTTCCTGCGCACGCCACTTCCACGGGCCGGGCACTGCTCGCGGGCTTGAGCGCCGAGCGCCTGCAGCGATACTTCGAAACGGCGCAGCTGGAGGCGCTGACGGATCGCACGGTGACGGATCCCGTCAAATTGCGGCAGCTCATCGAGGATTGCCGGCGCACGGGATATTCGGCGGTCGAAGACGAACTCGCTTACGGCGTGGTGGCGCTCGCAGTGCCGGTCTTCGACCAATATGGCCGCGTGGTCGCCGCCCTCAACAGTTCCGGTCATTCACGGCGGGTCGCCAAGAGTAAATTGATCCGCGAGCGTTTCAGCATGCTGCAAGAGGTGAGCCGCCGGATCTCCGCGGATCTTGCCAGCGTGCCGGGCCTGTCTCTCAGCGCCACCGCCTGAGAACCACCCTTCCTTAAGCTCCCAAGCTTGACGCGGGCGACTGCGTCCGCGTAGCCTCTTTGCGAAATCTTTTTCGCTATACGAAATAACCCGCAGGCATAGAGAAACCCATGTCGAACATCCTGGTGCTTTACTACAGCAGTTACGGCCACATCGAGGTCATGGCGCGGGCGCAAGCCGAGGGAGCAGCCCGGGTGGCGGGGACTCGGGTGTCAGTCAAGCGGGTGCCGGAGCTGACACCCCCGGACGTTTGCGCGGCCTCGGGCTATCATCTCGATCAACCCGCGCCGATTGCGGAGCCCGAAGAACTCGCCGATTACGACGCCATCGTGTTCGGAACGCCCACTCGCTTCGGCAACATGGCGTCGCAGATGCGCAATTTCTTGGATCGAACAGGACCTCTGTGGTTTCGCAATGCCCTGGTCGGCAAGATCGGCAGCGTCTTCTGCAGCACAGCCAGTCAACACGGCGGACAGGAGACCACCATTACCTCCTTTCACTCCACCCTGCTCCATCACGGCATGATCATTGTCGGCCTGCCCTACACGGTCAATGGCATCTCGACCATGAAGGAGGTGACCGGCGGCACACCCTATGGCGCCTCGTGCGTTACCGGCGCGGGCGAGGAATCACGCATGCCCACGGAATTGGAGCTGAGTATGTGCCGCTTCCAGGGCGAACACGTGAGTCGAATCACCAGCCGCTTCACTGCCGGCACGGCGGCATAACATCATGAAGCTACTCCCCACCACCATCGTCGGCAGCTATCCACAACCCGAATGGCTGATAGACCGGGCAAAATTGGCCGGCCGTTTTCCGCCGCGGGTGCGCGCCCGCGAGCTGTGGCGCATTGCCCCGGAATATCTGCAGGAGGCGCAGGACGACGCCACCCTGATGGCCATCAAAGCGCAGGAAGATGCCGGAATCGACATCATCACCGACGGCGAGATGCGGCGCGAGAGTTACTCGAATCGGTTTGCCACCGCTCTGGAGGGCGTGGACATCGACAATCCCGGCACGGCGCTCGACCGCAGCGGCCATCCAAATCCGGTGCCGCGAGTGACCGGTAAAATTCGGCGCAGACACGCGGTGGAAATAGAGGACGTCGCCTTTTTGCGCCGCCACACCACGCGCAGGATCAAGATCTCGGTACCAGGGCCATTCACCATGGCCCAACAGGCGCAGATAGATCACTACGGCGGCAGCCGCGAACTCGCCGCCATGGATTACGCCGTCGCGGTGAATGAGGAGATTCGCGATTTATTCAGTGCCGGCGCCGACGTCGTGCAAATTGACGAGCCTTATATGCAGGCGCGTCCGGAAGAGGCGCGTGCCTGGGGCCAGAAGGCGCTGAATCTGGCGCTTGATGGAGTCGGCGGTACCACGGCGGTGCACATTTGCTTCGGCTATGCAGCCATCATTCACACGCGCCCTAGCGGCTATTCATTTTTGCCGGAGTTGCAAGCCTGTTCCTGCAGTCAAATTTCCTTGGAAACCGCGCAATCGAATCTGGATTGCTCGGTTCTTGCCCGGCTGAGCGGCAAGACCATCATGCTCGGCGTCATAGACTTGTCCGACATGCAAGTGGAGGCGCCCAACACCGTCGCCGCCCGCATCCGCCGCGCACTGCCGTTCGTCAAGCCCAAGGACCTCATCGTGTGCACGGACTGCGGCATGAAGTACCTGCCCCGCGATGTGGCCTTCGGCAAGATGCAAGCCATGGTCGAGGGCGCGCGTATCGTGCGCGAAGAACTCGAGGCTGCCTCCGCTCACTGACGGCGGCATACGCACCGGACGGGCCGGTCGCTAACAATGGCGGCCAGTTTCACGTAGGATTTACCCCCATGGATCTCGCGGGAAAAACCATCGCCATTACGGGCGCGGCGCAGGGTATTGGCCGTGCCCTGGCGCTTGCGTTCGCTGCTGCGCGCAGCAATCTGGCGCTGATCGACATCGGTTCGGAGCGCTTGGAGGAGAGCTGCGCGCTGGTAAGGCAGCTCGACGGCGGTTTGCGTCTCTAATGATCGCCCTCACGCATCTGCAGCGTCTCGAATCCGAGAGCATCCACATCATGCGCGAGGTCGTTGCGGAGAGCGAACGTCCGGTGATGCTGTATTCGGTGGGCAAGGACAGTGCCGTGATGCTGCACCTGGCTCGCAAGGCGTTCTACCCGAGCGTGCCGCCCTTCCCGCTGCTGCACGTCGACACGACCTGGAAATTTCGCGCCATGTACGAGATGCGCGAGCGGATGGCGCGCGACAGCGGCATGCGATTGATCGTGCATCGCAATCCGGATGCCATGGCCCGCGGCATCAACCCCTTCGATCATGGCTCGCTGCATACCGATCTGTGGAAAACCGAAGGACTAAAGCAGGCGCTGACGCAACATGGATTCGACGCAGCCTTCGGTGGCGCGCGGCGTGACGAGGAGAAGTCGCGTGCCAAGGAGCGCATTTTTTCTTTCCGTTCGGCCAACCACCGCTGGGACCCGAAGAATCAGCGCCCCGAACTCTGGCATCTCTACAATTCGCGTAAGACCAAGGGCGAGAGCATCCGCGTGTTTCCGCTGTCGAATTGGACCGAGCTCGACATTTGGCAGTACATTCACCTCGAAAATATTCCCATCGTGTCCTTGTACTTCGCCGCACCCCGGCCGACGGTGGAACGCGAAGGACTGCTGCTCATGGTCGATGACGAACGCTTTCGACTGCGCCCAGGAGAGGTCCCGGTCTCACGCTCGATTCGATTTCGCACGCTCGGCTGCTATCCTTTGACCGGAGCGGTGGCAAGCAGCGCCGCCACGCTGCCCGAGATCATTCAGGAGATGTTGCTCACGACCACCTCGGAACGTCAGGGCCGCGCCATCGACCATGATCAGGCGGCCTCCATGGAAGCCAAGAAACAGGCGGGATATTTCTGATGGCCGGGCCTCCAGCACAGTACTCCTACCGGGCCCACGACCTCATCGGCACGGACATCGACGCCTACCTGCTCCAGCATCAGCACAAATCGCTGCTGCGTTTCATTACTTGCGGTTCCGTCGACGACGGCAAGTCGACACTGATCGGCCGTCTGCTATATGACGCCAAGATGATTTTCGAAGACCAATTGGCGGCGCTCGAGGCTGACAGCAAGCGCATTGGCACCCAGGGTCAGAATATCGACTTTGCGCTGCTGGTGGACGGCCTGGCCGCGGAGCGTGAGCAGGGCATCAC
>JANYIY010000248.1 GCA_025358615.1 Gammaproteobacteria bacterium
AAGGTTACGTGCAGCATCGCGGATGTCCATTGAGGGGTCCGCTTTGGCTATAGATCTCACGGAAGTCATGGTCGCGCCGGACACTTATCATGTCTCGCCCGAACCCATGCTCATGATCGCCGATTTGCACGGGGCCCTCGCGCTTTGTCTGCATGACGAGGGTCGAGGCGTCGGCGGCTTACTGCATTTGCGTTTCATGGGCGGCACGAGTCGTCCCAGCGATGTGACGGACAATACCTTGAGTTCGGTTTTGGTCGTGCTCGACCGCTTCAAACGTGCCGTGCTCGGCAACGCAACACGCGGCGACGAAGTGCAGGCGCGCATTCTCGCGCACGCGCTACCTCCTACCGACGCCGGCGAGCCCAGTGCATCCTTGGTCGATTTGATTCGTGCTGATCTGGCCGACGGCAAAATTACCTGCAGCACCCAGACCACGCGCAGGACCGAGTCATTGCGGGTGTGTTTTCAGCCCTACGAGGGCCGAGCGTGGGTTTGCGGGCCGAAGGGATCTGCGGCCGTGCCGCATGCCCGCCGTTCGGCGGGTTAGTCTGCCGTATACCAGCAGGGCGGGCTTCAATATAAGATTGGCGCATGCGACGTTGCATGGCTCTGGCGGTACTGTGTCTCGCGGCATGTGCGAGCGAGAAGCTCGCGCAAGCTCCGCCCGTCGACGTGGATTTCAGCGGCCATTGGAAGCTCAACGAGGCGGATAGCGACGATCCGCAGCGCCTGCTGCAGGCCCAATTTAACCAGGCGGCCAGCGCCCAGAAGGACCCGTCCTCGGGCGGTTCCGGTGGCCGGGGTGGCCGACAGGGAGGAGGCCGGGGGGGTGGAGGCATGCCCGCCGCCGGCCCAGGCGGCCCAATAATGCCCTCCATGAGTGCGCTGGGCGATGGTTTGCGCTGGCCCGGAAAGGTACTCGAAATCAAGCAAGTCGCCGGCGTCGTGGCCTTTACCTCAGGAGGCGCCAGCCGTGTCTGTCAGCCCATGGATGCGGCGGGTAGACCCCATCGTCACCACAACTCGTCAAACGATCGCGACGGCGCCGCGTCGGGGCGGGACGCGCCGCCTCGGGCGCGCGATGCCCCGCCGCCACGATGTGGTTGGGCCGAGAAGACTCTGATTGTGCAGGGTGGCGATCCGGACGATGACCATCCACCGTTCGAGGAGCATTACAGCCTGTCGGACGATAAGCAGCGCTTGGTGGAAGTGGTGGCGTTCAGCGGCGGTCGCTCCAGCGGCTTTACCATGTCGCGCGTATGGGATCGCCAGCAGCAATAAAAAAGCCGGGCGTGTGCCCGGCTTTTAAGTCCCCATGCCTTTGTTGTGGCGCTTATATTTGCGCTCTGGCAATGATTGGTCTTTTCACTTCCCTAGAGTCCTATTGCGTCCGAGCAACACTCTAGCCCTGCGCTGCCGCCGAAGCTAGCCCAATTGCAAAGAAGTGCAAAAATTAATGTAGCGCGAAAGCAACAGTCGCGACCGGACCTGTTCCCGCCGCCTGTCGAGGCTGGCCCCAGGACTTCGCGTATCCTTGACGCAACAAGCGAGACACAGCTGGAGAGATAAGTTGGCTAAGGCTTCGAAGTCATCCGCACCGCCCATCATCGTTCGCACGCGGCGCGCGTATTTTGATTGCAAATTCGGGCAGCTGCATGTGCGCACGGCGTTTCCGACCACCGGTGGCTTCGATGAGCAGGTGACTTTGTTCTGCTTGCATCCGGTGGACGCCTCGAGCAGAAGCTTTGGGCGATTACTGGCGGAGCTCGCCGACGTGCGCTCGGTGTACGCGCCGGATTTGCCCGGCTACGGCGAATCCGATGCATCGCCCACGCGCAGTATGCTGGAAGCCGCCACCGCGATCTCCGATTTGGCCAACGATTTGCGCTTGCGGCAAATCGATCTGCTCGGAGTTCAGTACGGCGCCGGGGTGGCAGTGGAACTCGCCGCCGCGCGCCCGGAACTCGTGAAGCGCCTGGTGCTGGCCGGGATACCGGCTGCGGAGCGCTTGCCGACGGCGCAGCAACCACGTTTGGTGGTCAATCTTGCCGCCTACGGGGATGATCCTTTCGAGGCCGCAGCGCACAGTCTCGCGCGGCACATCGGCGCGTTCCTACGCAGCTCCCCGTAAGCGTCGCGTCTTGCGGCTCAATAAATTCATCAGCGAAACCGGAGTCTGCTCGAGGCGCGAGGCGGATAAGTGGATCGAGGCGGGACGCGTCACGTGCAACGGCCAGCCCGCTGCGCTCGGCACCCGCGTGCAGGACGGCGCTGAGGTGCGCGTTGACGGCGAGCTGATCGGCGCCAAGAAAAAGCCCATCTACATTGCGCTTCATAAGCCGGTCGGAATCACCTGCACCACCGAATCCGACGTTGAAGACAACATCGTCGATCTTGTCGGCCACCCGGATCGCATCTTTCCGATCGGGCGCTTGGACAAGGACTCGGAGGGCCTGATCCTGCTGACCAACAACGGCGACATCGTCAACGAGATCCTGCGTTCCGAAAACAATCACGAAAAAGAATACATCGTCACCGTGGATCGCCCCATCACCAATCTGTCGCTGCAGATGATGGCGAGCGGCGTGAAAATCATGGGTGAGCTGACCAAGCCTTGCAAAGTCAGCCGCATCGATCAGGAATCGTTTCGCATTATTCTCACCCAGGGGCTGAATCGGCAAATCCGCCGCATGTGCTCAGCGCTCGGCTACAAGGCGCGGCGCCTGCAGCGCGTGCGAATCATGAACATTCACCTGGGGACATTAAGTTCCGGGCAATGGCGCCATCTGACCGATACGGAGCTCGCCGGTTTGTTGCCGGACTGAAGCGGCTGACGCTAGTCGGACCGCAGCGCCGTCGCCGCGACGCCTTCCGACCAAAGCCGACCGCTGGCGACCCGCCAGTCCGGATCCTCGGCGTGGGTGGCCAGCCAACGAAAGAAATCCGCGCGCTGATTGGCCCAATAGGCGTAGCTGAAGAGTACACCGCCGGTGCTGGAGCGAACCGTGAAGCGCCGGCGAAAGCCGAAGCTCGCCAAACCGCGAGTGCAGCTGATCCGCGGCGAATTCTCCGCGAGGGCGTACTGATCGGTCCCCACTTGCAGACGCAATCGTCCCGCTTGGCCGTAGATGCAGATATTCGGCTGCGATGGGCGAATCAGGGCGATACCGTGCACCAGCGCGGGCGGAGTGTCGAAGGCCGTCCAGGTGCCCCCGAGCGCGTGCCACTGCAACACCATGCCGTGACGCCGGAAGTCGATTACTGCAATAGTTGTGGCGTTTTCGGGACCCATGCCCGCAGCATGCCGCATTCAGGTGCCATTGAAAATCTTGGTGGCGAAAAACTTACGGAGGCGCAGTGCGGCCGGGTGTGTCCGCAAAGGCGCTTTGCACCACGTTCGCAGTCAGGAGTTGCGGCAGAACGACGGGCGCGGAACCCGGTTTGGCGTTGTACACGACGTACAGCGGCACTCCGGCGCGACCGAATGCGGCCAGTGCCTGGGTAATGGCCGGGTCGCGACTGGTCCAGTCGCCCTTCATCAGGGTGACGCCTTTGCTGCGGAAAACCTCCTGAACCGCAGAGTCGGCAAATGCGTTGCGCTCGTTGACCAGACAGGTAAGGCACCAGCTGGCGGTGAAATTAATGAGCAGCGGCTTACCTGCAGCGCTGAGGCGGGCGACTTGCGCGGCGTCGTAGGGCTGCCACTCGCCATCGGCAGGCGCGGCCCGGCCGGTCGCGGCCCGGCCGATCGCGGAAGTGCCGGTGGCTGCCAGTGCATCGCCCGCAAAGCGCACCGGCAGAACCACGGCGAGCAGCACCGCAACGGTTGCGGTTATTAATGCGGCCACGCGGCCTGTGCTCGAGCTCGACTTGGATTTTTGGTAAGCCCACGCCGCCAATGCGACCAGGATGGTGCCGGCCAACGCGGCGCCCAAGCCTAACGAGGACGTCTGTTGCGCCAGCACCCATAGCAGCCACGCCGCCGAAGCATAGATCGGGAAGGCAAAGAACTGTTTCAGCGTATCCATCCACGCGCCCGGTTTTGGCAGGGCACGCCGCATCCAGGGCGCGAAGCAGAGGAACAGGTAGGGCAGAGCCAGACCCAGCCCCAAGGCGGCGAAAATGCACAGCGCCACGATGGTCGGTTGGGTAAGCGCTGCGCCGACCGCGAAGGCCATGAATGGCGCCGTGCACGGCGTCGCCACCAAAGTCGTGAGCACGCCGGTGAAAAATGACGCGCGATAGCTGTCGCCCTGAGTGAGCCCATCGCCGACGCCGGCGAGTCCGCCGCCGACTTCGAAGACGCCGGAGAGGTTGAGGCCCACGGCCAGCAGCAAGTACACCAACAAGGTGACGAACAAGGGCGACTGCAATTGGAAGCCCCAGCCGATCTGTTCCCCGCCCGCGCGTAGCACCAGCAGCAAGGCCGCCAGGCAGAGCATGGAGCTGATGACGCCGGCGGCG
This sequence comes from Gammaproteobacteria bacterium, assembly GCA_025358615.1. GTDB lineage: Bacteria > Pseudomonadota > Gammaproteobacteria > Steroidobacterales > Steroidobacteraceae > Bog-1198. The sequence goes on from JANYIY010000248.1 coordinate 4,465, forward strand.
AACACCAAGCCCTTGGTGCGCACGGCCGCGGGGTGCTTCTTCGCCTGTTCCACCAGGCCAATGGCCTTGATCGACAGCACCGGAAACACGCAGGGCATCAGATTCAGGATCAGGCCGCCGAGAATCGCGAACAGCAGCAGCACCGGCAGCGAGGTGTCTGTTTTCTCGGGTGTGCCCGCGCCCACGCCCGAAGTCAGGCTGCCGCCGGCGCCTGAGAAACCGGCGGCGATCTCCATGGGCACCGTCACAGTGTCGTTGCCACTCTGCTCAGTGGCCAGCAACACGCCGCGAATGATCCCGGCCTTGGGCGGACGATCGCCGAGTTTCATCGCCAGCTCGACGGCGTCCTTACTACGGACCAGGGTCTGCGGCGCGGCGTATTCGATGCCGCCCTCATCGTAGGGGAAGAAGGCCAGCGACTTGATCTGCGGCAGGGTGGTGCCCCACTCCTTGCCTAGCGCAATGACCAGCTGCCCATCGCGAATTCGTGCACTCGTTACGGCCGGCTCCGCGCTCGGCAGCTCGCTGCGCGCCGCCGTGAACAGCCCGGCGTCCGCGGGATCGGCGCGGCCGGCCACGGCGCTGCCCGCCGCGGCGGTTGCCGGCAGCTTCAATTGCAGGTCGGCGTCCTCGGGAATGCACACATCGGAACAGACCAACCAGCTTGCTTTTGCCGACAACACCACGGGCGTGCCGGGCTTCAAGTCCTTCGATGCAGTGATTTCGACCAGATGCACCGCGTGTGCGGCGTAGCCGTAATTGACCAGCGGCGGCAGCTCGAAACGATGTGGTGTGGGCCAGACGATGTCGCCCGCCGTAAATCCCGGCGGCAGCTGCCACTTGATCGAGGTGGCCTGGCCCGAATCGCCGGGGTTGCGCCAGTAGGTATGCCAGCCATCGCGAATGTTGAATTCCAGTGCGACCCAGAACGACTGGCCCGCAGCGACCGAGCTCACCTCGCTGACCAGGTGCGCCTTCACATTGTCGCTGGCAACGACATTGCCCGAGACAGCCAAGGCCGGCGCAGCCAGCAGCATGCTCAACAGCCATAAATTCACGATGCGCATACAGGTATGTTACCCAATAAACCAAGGCGAAACCCCCGCAGGCTCCGCGGGCTGTGCAGCGTCTCACAGTATGGGCCGCCATACCGCTCCGTGGACGCTTGAGCTATCGTAGGCGTCCCCAACGATGTAGCCCATGCAAGAAAACTACGTAGATCGCATCCTCAAGGCCAAGGTGTACGACGTCGCCGTCGAAACCTCACTGGACGCCGCACCGCGGTTATCGCGCCGCCTGGACAATCGCATTCTCTTCAAACGAGAAGACCTGCAGCCGGTGTTTTCGTTCAAAATTCGCGGTGCCTACAACAAGATTGCGCAGCTGTCGGCGATCAGCGCGCAGCGCGGCGTCATCTGCGCCTCGGCCGGCAACCATGCTCAGGGGGTGGCGTTGGCCGCCCGCACACGGGGCATTCCGGCCGTCGTCGTCATGCCCCTCACCACGCCCGACATCAAGGTGCAGGCGGTCGCCGATTTCGGCGGAGAAATTGTCTTACAGGGCGATGACTACGATCAAGCGTATGAGCATGCATTGGAACTCGGTCGCGAGCGCGGGCTGGTGTTCGTGCATCCCTTCGACGATCCCGACGTGATCGCCGGGCAGGGCACGATTGCCATGGAAATCCTGCGCCAGCGGCACGGCGATGAGATCGATGCCATTTTCGTTCCGGTCGGCGGCGGTGGCTTGATAGCCGGAATATCGGCCTACACGAAAGCACTGTATCCGCGCATCAAGATCATCGGCGTGGAACCGGAGGATGCAGCGGGAATGCACGAGTCGTTGCGCGCCGGCAAGCGCGTCACTCTGGATCGAGTGGGCATGTTCGCCGACGGCGTCGCGGTGCGGCGCGCGGGCGAGGAAACCTTTCGCCTCGCTCGTCAGCATGTGGACGAGGTCATCCTGGTGACCACGGACCAGATCTGCGCCGCTATCCAAGACATTTTCCAGGACACGCGCTCCATAGCGGAACCGGCCGGAGCCCTGGCGGTGGCAGGCATCAAAAAATACGTGGCGCGCGAGAATTGCAAGTCACGCACGCTCATCGCCATCAACAGCGGCGCCAACATGAACTTCGACCGGTTGCGCTACGTCGCGGAGCGCGCGGACTTGGGCGCACAGCGCGAGGCATTGTTCGCCGTGGAGATCCCGGAAGCGCCGGGTTCCTTCCTGAGGTTCTGCGAATTACTGGGCCGGCGCAGCGTCACAGAATTCAATTACCGGTACGCAGATCTGCAGGCAGCGCAGATATTCGTCGGCCTCGCCCTCACCCAGGGCAGACCTGAGCGGGACGAACTGATGCGCAGCATCTCAGCCGCCGGATTTGCCGTGCGCGACATGACCGACAATGAAATGGCCAAGCTGCACGTGCGCTACATGGTGGGCGGGCAGGCGGGCTTGAGCGACGAGCGTCTGTATCGATTCGAGTTTCCGGAGCGTCCCGGGGCCCTGCTCAAGTTTCTGCAGGCCATCGGCACGGGCTGGAACATCAGCCTGTTTCATTACCGCAATCACGGCTCGGATTACGGGCGGGTGCTCGCCGGCATCCAAGTGCCGGTCGATACGCGGACGGATTTTCTGTTGCACCTGAATGAACTGCACTACGCCTATACAGAAGAAACCGAAAACCCGGCGTACAAGATTTTTTTGGGCGGTTGAGGGGCGGGCCGCCGCGCCGGACGCTAGTGTGCGACGCTACTCGCGGCCTGCAGAGGTTCGGGGCGCACAGCCTTGAGCCAGCCTTGAGCGCGGCGCACGACGGGGTCATCGGGGCCTCGTGCGCTCAGCAGCACAGGCACCGCAACCGCGAGCTCGTCCGCGGATTCGCTCCTGCGGCCTAGATGGGCCAGCGCGTAGGCATGAATGGCGTGGGCCTGCGCTATCGGTGGGCTTGCCGACGGCAGGGTTGACGTCCAAATCTTGATGGATTTATCGCTCAGTGCCAGCGCTTCGTCGGGCTTACCGCGATCGACCAAGAGACGCGCAAAATGCATAAGCGCCGATGCGCGATATTGGTGATCGTTGGGAAGCGATTTATCGTAGATCGCAAGAGCTTGCTGGAACTCGCTCTCGGACGCAGCCAGGTTTCCTTGATCGTTAAGCAGCATCGCCAGGCTGACGCGCGAGTACCCGACGTTATAGTTGTCAGGACCATAAACGGACAGGTTGATGTCGAGCGCACTGCGCAACAACGGTTCGGCCTCGGATAACCGTCCTTCCCGTTGCATGAGCAGCCCGAAATTGCCCTTGGCCGCCGCGGTCTCCGGATGCCTCTGACCATAAGTCCGCTCATTACGGAGGATGGCTTCCACATAGAGGCGCTCGGCTTGCGGCAGATCTCCCATATTCTGTGCGACGATCGCCAAATTGTTCAGGCGCCTGGTCACCCGAGGATGATCTTCGCCAAGCGCGCGCCGATCGATCGTCAGCGAGCGCTCGTAGGTCTGCTTCGCGAGCCCCCATTGCTGCTCACGTGTATAGGCCGTCGCCAGATCGTCGAGCACCGCGGAAACATCTGCCGGCTGCGCACCGCTCTTCTCCAAAATTCCAAGGCTGCGGATGTACAAATCCTTGGCCCCGCCGAACTGACCCTGCTGAAGCCTGAGCATTCCCAGTGCCCAGAGGGCGCGTCCCGATTCCAGGCTGGCAGCACCGAAGTGGCTCTGCGAAAGATGCAGTGCTTCCTGCAACGGCGACTCTGCGCCAGGGAGATCGCCGGCGCCGATACGAGCTTGACCCAGTTCCAACAAGGTATTAATCCGTGATTTATCCTGCGCGTGCGGCTGAAGCCGCAACGACTCGTCCAAAATCGGCAACGCATCCTGGTACTGCCCAAGACTGTCGTAGACTGCCCCAACGGTGGACAGCAGCGCCGCCTTGGTTTCCGGCTGATCCTTAAGCTCAGCCTGCAAGCGCTTCGCACCGGAATCCAGCAACTCCCGGGCCGTGACTTGGTTGCCGCGATTCTCTTCCGGATCCGACAGCTTGAACAGATTCACGAGGAAGCTCGATACTTCTTCGGCGCGCGACCGTTCGCGCTCGGCGACCGAACGTTGCTCGGCAACGCGGTCGCGCTCCGCCGCGATTCGCACCGACTGCACGTACGTCGTGGTAGCGAATGCCAGGATCAGAAAAGCCACGCTGACGCTGACCGCCACCGGCAACCAGTGACGTTGCACGAACTTCGCCGTTCGATACGACATCGTGTCGCGCCGCGCGATAACGGGCTTGCCCTCAAGGTAGCGCTGGATGTCGGCGGCCATCTGTTGCGAAGAGCTGTAGCGGCGTGCGGGTTCCTTACGCATTGCCATG
>JANYIY010000263.1 GCA_025358615.1 Gammaproteobacteria bacterium
AGAAGGTTTTGCCCGGACCGAGGAAATCGGTATGCATTTCCAGAATCTCCAAATCCCGCATTTCACCGTGCCCAGTATCGATCGCGGCCAAGAGCCGCTCTACCCAGGGCAGTCCATCCCGACAGGGCGTGCACCAGCCGCAAGATTCCTGCGCGAAGAAGTGCTGGAGGTTGTGCAGCAGCCCGACTGGACAGGTTCGGTCATCGACGATGATCATTGTGCCGGTACCGAGCCGGCTGCCGGCTTTCTCGACCGACGTGAAATCCATCGCGATGTCGAGATGCTGCTCGACGAGGAACTGGGTTGACGCGCCGCCCGGCAGAAGGGCGCGGAAAGCGTAGCCATCGCGCATTCCGCCTGCGTGTTCTTCGAGGATCTCTCGGATCGTCGTGCCCATCGGCAGCTCCCACGCGCCGGGGTGTTTCACCCGGCCGCTGGCTCCATAAATCTTGGTGCCGCCGTCTTCACCGCGCGCCAAACCACGGAACCAATCGGCGCCGCGATTGACGATGTGGGGCACGTTGGCAAGGGTCTCGACGTTGTTGACCACGGTGGGCTTGCCCCAGAGTCCGCTGATCTGCGGATAGGGCGGCTTCGCCCGTGGGATCGCGCGATTGCCCTCAAGAGCGGTCAGCATCGCGGTCTCGTCGCCGCAAATATAACGTCCTGCACTGCGGTGCAGATGGAGTTCCAGGTCGAACCCCGAGCCCAGGACGTTCTTGCCGAGATAGCCTTTGGCGCGCGCCTCCTCGATTGCGCGCTGCAGACGCCGGGCGGCAAGCGTGTATTCCGCGCGCAGGAAGATGTAGGCGACACTCGCCTGAATCGCGAAGGCGCTGACGATGGTGCCTTCGACCAGTTGGTGCGGGTCGCCCTCCATCAGCAACCGGTCTTTGAAAGTGCCGGGCTCCATCTCGTCGGCATTGACCACGAGGTATTTGCGCGCGCGCGCATCCCCGTCGGCAGGTTGGAGGCTCCATTTCTTACCGGTCGGGAAGCCGGCGCCGCCGCGGCCGCGCAGATTGGACGCCGTGATCTCGTGGATAACCTGCTCCGGCGTCATGCCGCCGAGTGATTTGCGCAATGCCGCGTAACCGCCGGCTCGCAGATACGCCTCGATGTCGAGGGGCTCTTCGCCCGGCCGGATATTCTGTGTGAGCGGTCGCTCTTCCCTCCCTCCCGTCATGGATATCGCTCCAGGAGCGCGTCCAAGCGCGCCGCGTCGACATCGTGGTGGAGATCGTCGTCGATCATGATCGTCGGGGCGTGGTCGCAGGCGCCGAGACAAACGATCGGCAGAAGGGTAAAGCGGCCATCGGTAGTGGTTTCGCCCAACCGCACGCCGAGCCGGGTGTGGAAGGCATCGCGCAGCGTCTCGTAGCCCATGATCCAGCAGGACACGCTGTCGCAGATGAGGATGACGTGACGCCCGACCGGCCGACGGAAGATCAGATTGTAGAAGGTGGCGGCGCCGTCCAGCTCGTCGGGCGACATTTCGAGGAGGCGCGCCACTTCACGCAAGCGCTCGTCCGATATCCAACCGTGCGAACGCTGAACGATCCGTAGCGCCTCGATGCAGGCGCCGCGTCGGGCTTCGTACTGGCGTGCCAAGGCCGTGACGGCCTCGATCTCGGCCGGCCCCAGCACGGAGGTGTCATCAACGGTCGACATCGGCCATCACAAAATCAATGCTGCCGAGGACGGCGATCAGATCCGCCACCATGGAGCCTCGGCACATCAGCGGAATCATCTGAAGATGAGGAAACGACGGCGTTCGGATGCGTGTCCGATAGGACATAGTACCGCCGTCACTGATCAGATAGTAGCTGTTGAGGCCCTTGGTGGCCTCGATGCAGATGCTGGCCTCGCCGGGCGGTATCACAGGCCCCCAGCTCACATTTAGGAAATGCGTGATGAGGGTTTCGATGTCGTGCATCGTATGGTCTTTGAGCGGCGGCGTGGTCAGGGGATGCCGCGATTTGTAGGATCCTTCAGGCATGTTCTCGAGGCATTGCCGCACGATGCGCAGACTCTGACGCATCTCCTCGACGCGCCCCGCCGTGCGGTCGTAGCAGTCACCATGGCTACCGGTCGGAATCTCGAATTCGAACTGTTCGTAACCCGAATAGGGGCGCTGCTTGCGGTAATCCCATTCAAAACCGCAGGCCCGGAGCCCGGGACCGGTAACACCCCAGTCGATGGCCTCATCCAGGTTGTAGGCGCCGACCCCTTGGGTGCGTCGCTTGAAGATGCGGTTCTTCATCACGAGCGTGTCGTACTCGTCGAGACGCGACGGCATGTAGTCGAGGAACTCCCGAACCAGACGGTCCCAGCCCTGCGGCAGGTCTTGTGAAAGGCCACCGATCCGGAACCAACTCGGATGCATCCGGAATCCGCAGATCGCCTCGATGACTTCGAAGGCGCGCTCGCGGTCCGTGAACATATAGAACACCGGCGACATGG
>JANYIY010000265.1 GCA_025358615.1 Gammaproteobacteria bacterium
CCGAGCGCCGACATGATGTCGCCCTGCGCATCGGCATCGGCATCGACGGTGACCTGCTCGTAGGGTTCGTGCGCGGCGCCGTCGATTTGCTTGATGACCACGCGCGGGCGGGAAACCGCCATTTCATAGCCCTCGCGGCGCATGTTCTCAAGCAACACGCCGAGATGCAATTCGCCGCGGCCGAACACCACGAACTTATCGGGATCCGCGGTCAGTTCCACCCGCAATGCCACATTGTGGATGGCCTCGCGCTCCAGACGCTCGCGGATTTGTCGGCTGGTCACGAACTTCCCTTCACGCCCCAGGAACGGTGAGGTGTTGACCTCGAAAGTCATGCTGATCGTCGGTTCATCGACGGTGAGGCTCGGCAAGGCTTCCACGGTCGCGGGGTCGCACAGCGTGTCCGATACTTTGGGCTCGAAAATTCCGGCAAAGGCGACGATGTCACCGGCGCTCGCCGACTCGACCTCGACGCGCGTCAGCCCGTGGAATCCCAGTATCTGGGTGATCCTCTCGGTGCGCGTCTTGCCTTCGCGGTTGATCACGGTCACTGCCATGCCGCGCTTGATCGTGCCGCGCTTGATGCGACCGATGCCGATGGCGCCCACGTAGCTCGAGTAGTCGAGCAGCGTGACCTGCAGCTGCAAGGGGCCGTCCGCGTCGACATCGGGCGGCGGACAATGCTCGACGACGGTCTTGAACAGCGGCTGCATGTCGCCGTCGCGCACCGTCGAGTCGAGGCCCGAAAAACCCCGCAATGCGGAGGCGTACACCACAGGGAAATCCAGCTGCTCGTCGGTTGCACCCAAGCGGTCGAACAGATCGAACGTTTGGTCCAGCACCCAGCCCGGACGCGCTTCGTCGCGATCGATCTTGTTGATGACGACGATGGGCCGCAGCCCGTGCTTGAACGCTTTCTGTGTCACGAACCGGGTCTGCGGCATCGGTCCGTCCACCGCATCGACCAGCAGCAGCACGCAATCGACCATCGCCAGTACGCGCTCGACTTCGCCGCCGAAATCGGCATGTCCCGGCGTATCGACGATATTGATGCGGTAGTCGCCCCAGGTGATCGCGGTGTTCTTCGCGAGAATCGTGATGCCGCGCTCACGCTCCAAGTCGTTTGAATCCATGACCCGCTCCTGCAGGTCCTTGCGCGCATCGAGCGTGCCGGATTGCCGCAGCAGCTGATCGACGAGAGTGGTCTTGCCGTGATCGACGTGCGCGATGATGGCGATATTGCGAAGTTTCTGAGTCACGGTAAGGCCTTAGAGGGAAACCGCCCATTATAGGGCCTTGAGGCCAGTCGCGTCGTAGTTTCCGCAATATCCTTAAGGGTCAGCGTTCCACGATCAGGGGCAGGGAAAACACGCGCGCCTCGGTCACGTCATCGTGTTTGAACGATACGGTCAAGCTCAGCAGCAAGACGCCCTCCGCGATCGGCGTCACCGTGAAACTCTCGCGGTACACCTGTCCGGTCTCCACCACGGCCAAGTCCATCTGGTTCGCGCCGGGGGCAAGTGTCAGGCCATCTCCCCCCGTCACCTGTACTTCAGCAGAGTTAGCATCGATTTGCGGCAGGACCGCAATATTGACGAGCAGCGGCTGTCCCAGCGTCGGCCGCTGCGGCAATTCGAACTTCAGCTGCACCGCCAAGCGCGATTTGCCCTGGCTCGCCGCCTCTACCATTCCGGCAGTCAACTCCTCCGGCGTCGGTCCTTTCTTCACCTCGGGAACATGGATTTGCGGCGCGGGCCGCGGCGGCGGCGGCGATGTCTCTGAATCCCGATGGCAGGCACCCGCCAGCAGGGCGCTGCACAGCATCAGGACTCTCACGGTCGTCATCCCCCTATGATCACCAAATACGGCGGCAATCACAACTCGAGCGCTGGGCCGGTCACCGCCGCGAGTTGCTCCTCGAGAGATCGGTAATGCTCCTCCCAATAACGCGGCTCGGCGAACCAGGGAAACGCCTGCGGAAAAGCAGGGTCATGCCAGCGGCGCGCCAACCACCCCGAATAATGGATCATGCGCAACGCGCGCAAGGGTTCGATGAGCGCTATTTCGCTGCGATCGAAGGCTTGAAATTGCTCATAGCCCTTGAGCAAATCGTTGAGTTCCGTGCGCATTTCCTGCGGTCCGCCCGCCAGCAGCATCCACAGGTCTTGAATCGCAGGGCCGGTCAAGCAATCATCGAGATCGACGAAATGCGGCCCCAGATCCGTCCACAGAATATTGCCGCGATGGCAGTCGCCGAGAATGCGCCCGACGGCCGCGCCTCCCCAGTCGTGCGCGCGCGCCTCGATCTCGTTCAATAACTCATCGGTCAGATCAGCGTACTTGGTTGCCAGATAGTCGGGCATCCAATCGCCGTCGAGCACGAAATCCCGCGCCTTTACACCCAGATCCTCGATCGAAAGACGCGTCCGCTCGTAGAAGCGCGCGGCCCTGCCAACCGCGTGAATGCGGCCCAGGAATCGCCCCACCCATTCCCGCTCATCGCGCGTCCCGAGCTCCGGCCAGCGCCCGCCTCGGCGTGGAAAGATGGCATAGCGAAAGCCGTGGTGAATGTGCAGCGATATGCCGTCGCGAACCAAAGGCGCCACCACGGGAATCTCTTGCGCCGCCAGTTCGCCGGAAAACGCGTGCTCTTCGCGAATCGCAGCATCCGTCCAGCGGGCGGGACGGTAGAATTTGGCGACCAACGGCGCGCCGTCTTCGATGCCGACCTGATATACCCTGTTTTCGTAGCTATTGAGGGCTAGGACTCTGCCGTCGCAGTGAAACCCAACCGCCTCGATCGCGTCCAAAACGGTCTCTGGTGATAGCTCGGAATAAGGTGCATCGCTGTTCATGTCAGGTGATTCTACAGGTAGGATGCCGTAACTCCTTTGGACGAATCACGCTGCTAGAATGCCGGCCATGCGATTTCCCCGACCTAAGTCATTGAGCGGACTGATGCTGATCGGCTTCACGATCGTGGCGGCGCCGCTGCTGTTCGCCATCGTGAACGCCGCCGTGCAAATGAATCATCTGTCGAGCCGCAGCGAGGATTTGGTGC
>JANYIY010000366.1 GCA_025358615.1 Gammaproteobacteria bacterium
TGCCAGCGGCCGCCGCCTCGCCTATGCCGCACTGATCGACCGTGCCCAGGGCCTGACGCCGCCCAAGGACCCGCCGCTCAAAGACGTGAAGGACTTTAAGCTCATTGGCAATCCGCTGAAGCGTTTCGACACTCCCGACAAGGTCAACGGCAAGGTGCTGTACGGAATCGATGTGATGCCGCCCGGGGTAAAGTTCGCCACCCTCGCCGCCTGCCCGGTATTCGGCGGCACGGTCGGGCATGTCGATGACACCAAGGCCAAGAGCCTTCAGGGAGTTCGCCAGGTCATCGTGTCCGATAATTTTGTCGCCGTCGTCGGCGATCACATGTGGGCTGCCAAGCAGGGACTGGCAGCGCTCGACATTACCTGGAACGAGGGGCAGCACGCGGCTCTCAACAGCGATGATGTCTGGACGCAGCTCCGCGCCGCCAGCAAGACCGAAGGTGCCGTCGCCCGATCCGAAGGAGACTTGGCCAAAGGACTTGCCGAGGGTGAGTTGCTGGAAGCCGCATACGAAATGCCCTTCCTCGCGCACGCCACTATGGAGCCGATGAACTGCACCGTGCACGTCACGCCCACCACTTGTGAAGTGTGGGTGGGTATCCAGGTGCTCGCTAGGGCCCAGGCGATTGCTGCCAAGGTCACCGGACTGCCGCTCGACAAGGTCACGATGCATAACCTCATGATGGGCGGCGGCTTCGGCCGCAGGCTCGAGGTGGACATGGTTGAATCAGCCGTGCAAATCGCCAAACAGGTGGATGGCCCGGTCAAAGTGGTCTGGACCCGCGAAGAGGACATACAGCACGACGTGTATCGGCCGGTCTATCGAGATGTTTTATCCGCCACAGTCGCCAATGGGCGCATCATCGGCTGGAAACATCGCATCACCGGCTCCGCCGTTATTGCTCGCTGGTTGCCTCCCGCCTTTCAAAAGGGCATCGACATCGATGCCATCGACAGCGGCGCCGACATTCCCTACGACATCCCCAACCTGCGGGTGGAATACGTGCGCGACGAGCCGCCCGGAGTGCCCACGGGCTTCTGGCGCGGCGTCGGCCCCAACAACAATGTGTTTGCCATCGAAAGCTTCATGGATGAGCTGGCGCAGAAGGACAAGCAGGATCCGGTCAATTTTCGCCGCGACATGCTCGATAAATCGCCCCGTCTCAAGGCCGCGATGGAACTGGCGGCTGTCAAGTCCGGCTGGGGCAATACTCTGCCGGCGCGCACCGGCCGCGGCATCGCATTACAGGTTGCCTTTGGCAGCTTCATTGCGACCGTCACCGAAGCCGAGGTCGACACCCAGGGCGCGGTGCGGGTGCATCGTATCGTGTGCGTTGTCGACACCGGGATTGTCGTCAATCCCGACACGGTGGTGGCGCAGCTGCAAGGCGGCCTGATATTCGGACTGACGGCCGCCTTGTACGGTAAAATTACCATCCGCAAAGGCCGTGTCCAGCAGAGTAATTTCAACGACTACCGTATGCTGCGCATCAACGAGACTCCGCAGATCGAAGTGCACCTGATCAAGAGCGGTGAGGCACCGGGCGGCATCGGCGAAACCGGCGCGACCGCCGCGCCGCCGTCTCTCGGCAACGCGTTGTTCGCCGCCACCGGCATTCGCCTGCGTCACATGCCCATTGATCGAGATATTCTGTCCGGGAAAAAGCCATCATGAACGACACCACTCCTCCCAGCCGCGCGCGGCGTTACACCCTGATCGGCATTGCGGCGGTGCTCGCCGTGATTCTCATCGGCTTTCTATGGATCGTAGCGCTGGCGCCCCATCCCACGGATTTCGCCGGCGGAACGCGGGTGAAGCTCGCCGACTATCATGGCGCCGACCCCACGGGGGTTCCAGCCGAACTCAAAAGTGCAGGCCTCATCGAGCAGGGCAGGTACTTGGCGCGGGCCGCCGATTGCACCGCCTGCCACACGTCGGATGGCGGTGTGCCCTTCGCCGGCGGACGCGCCTTCGTGCTGCCGTTCGGTACGCTTTATTCGACCAATATCACTCCCGACAAGGAAACCGGCATCGGCAATTACAGCGATGCGAATTTCCTGGATGCCGTGCACAAGGGCTTGGGGCCCAACAACACCAAGCTCTATCCAGCAATGCCTTTCGCCAGTTATACCTCCATGACCGATGCCGATGCGCTCGCGATCAAGGCCTACCTCTTCAGTCTCGAACCCGTGCATGCGCCGGCGCCGCAGAACTCGCTCAGCTTTCCCTTCAACCAGCGGTCGCTGATGGGGGTGTGGGCAATGCTGTTCAACTCGGATAAGCGCTTCGAGCCGCGCACCGAGCGCGATCCGCAATGGAATCGCGGCGCCTACCTGGTGGAGGCCATGGCCCATTGCGGCGAATGCCATACGCCGCGCAATCTCTTTCAAGCTCTGGATCAGCGACAGAAATTTGCCGGGGCAGTGCAAGCCGGCTGGCGCGCGTACAACATTACGCCGGACCCCAAGAGCGGAATTGGCGCATGGAGCGAAACGGACCTCGCGAAGTACCTGGCCGTAGGACATGCGGAGGGCCGTGGCACCGCCACGGGCCCGATGGGCGAGGCTGTCGACAATAGTCTGCAGTATCTGACCGGCGGCGATGTGTCGGCCATCGTGACTTATCTGCGCTCAGTGTCGAAGATCTCGACCTCCGATCTGCCCGAGCCCAAGGCCGGCGCTGCTCCGGCGTCCCACGCCGAGGGGGTAGCCGCCAATGTGGATCCGCTCGGCAAAGCCGTTTACGCGGGCGCCTGCGCCGGATGTCACGATTGGACCGGGGTCAGCCCCGTGATCCCCTACGCGACACTGACGGGAGTGCGCTCGGTGAATGATCCCACCGCGACCAACGTGGTTCAGATTATTCTGTCCGGTGCGCATCGGCAAACCGCCGAAGCGCATGCCACCATGCCGGCCTTCGGCGAGGCCTACTCAGATGAAGAGATCGCGAGCCTGGCGAATTACATTACGGCGCGATTCGGAGCACAGCCATCGGCGGTTACGGCACAGAACATCGCGACGCTGCGCGCGCAGAATTGATTCAAAGAATCCGGCAGGCTAACGCATGCCCTCGCGCGTTTGGAACACCACGCCGTCCTTCATGACGAATTGAACGGACTTAAGCACGGTGATATCCGCGAGCGGATCGCTCGCCACGGCGATCAAATCGGCGTAGGCGCCGGGTGCAATCACACCGATTTCACCTCGCTTGCCAAGCAGTTCCGCTGCGCGTGACGTGGCGGATTGAATGGCCTGCATCGGCGTCATGCCGAATTCCACCTCGCGCGAAAATTCCTCGGCGATTGGCGCAGACCATTTGAATCCTCCCACATCCGTGCCGAAGGCCATCTTGACGCCGGCGTGCAATGCCTTGGTAAACGCAACACCATGCAGCGCGACGCGCTTGCGGTCGCGCTTGCCCGAATCGGTGTCTGCCGGATCCCAATCCGTGTAGTACACCTGCAAGGTCGGCACGTACCACGTCCCCTGTTTGATCATCTGCGCGATCTGCGCGTCGCTAATTTCCAAGCCGTGCTCGATCGAGTCGCAACCGCCGTCGAGCGCGCGTTGTAGACCCGGCCCATTGTAGGCGTGGCAGGCCACTTTCCTTCCCCAACCATGGGTCTCATCGACGATGGCCTTGAGTTCTTCCACCGTCAGCGTCGGCTGCGAGACCAGGGCACCCTGCGAGTCGAGCCATGAACGGTGCGTCATGTACACCTTGATCCAATCCGCGCCGTTGTCCAATTGCTGGCGCGCGGCCTTGCGCGCCTCGATGGGCCCGTCAATCAGCTGCGCGCCCTTCGGCACCGAGATTTCCGGCGCATAGCCTTCCAGGGGATAGCCGCCGGTCGAAGAAATCGACAGTGTCGATACCCACATGCGCGGGCCCGGGATGAGTCCCTCGTTGATGGCACGCTTGATACCCACGTCGCCGTAGCCCGCGCCCTCCGTCTCCATGTCGCGAATGCTGGTGAAACCCTGTTCCAGGGCACGGCGAGCCGCCACCACGGCACGTGCGGCGCGGTACGAAGCCGGAGATTTCAACAGCTGCGCGTCGTAGCCGCCCTCGGCCGGGTCTTCACCTTGGAGAAATATGTGCGTATGCGTGTCGATAAGTCCCGGCAACACCGTGGCGCCGCCCAAGTCGATCACGCGTGCGTCCTCGGGCAACGACGGCGAGTTGGCGGGAATTATATCGACGATGCGATTGCCGCGAATCACGATTTGCACATTGTGCCGCGGCTTGTCGCCGCTGCCATCGATGAGCCAGCGCGCGCGCACCACCAGCGTTTTCCCATCCGCGACGTTGGCCGCAGCCTGTGTCGCTTGCTGCGCGAGCGACACACCAGCGCAGAGCGTCAATCCAAGGGCCAACAGAATGGTTCGCTTCATTTGCAATCCTTACCCGAACTGAAACCCGGAAATCTGCTTGCCACCGATCGACTCGCCGAAGTTGCGCACTCCCCTGTCCCCTGGCGCGGCGCCGGCGGCGACCATCAGCGGGATGAGATGTTCCTCGCGGGGATGCGATGCCGCACCGCCCGGAGCTTCGCGCCACTTGGCGAGCAATTGATCGCGTGTCGCGGGATCCTGGACCGCGTCTCCCAGCCACTCATCGAACGCCACGGCCGCAGCCGCACCACGGCCGGAGAACATATCGGCCAAGTTGTGGTAGCTCATGCCGCTGCCCACGATCAGCACACCCTGCGCGCGCAGCGGCGCCAGCGCACGCCCCAGCGTCAGGTGCAGAACCGGATCGAGGCTGGCCTGCAGCGAAAGCTGCAGAATGGGAACATCCGCTTGCGGATAGATCAGAAGAAAGGGTACGAATACTCCATGATCCAAGCCCCGCCTGGATTCCACGTCGCTCTTGAAGCCCGCGTCGTCCAGCAGCTTGCGCACCCGTTCGGCAAGTTCGGGCGCTCCTGCGGCGGGATACTTCAGCCGATAAGTGTGCTCAGGAAATCCGTAGTAGTCGAATAGCAAGCCCGGCTTGCTCGCCACATTGAATGTGGGTAGTGGATTCTCCCAATGGCCGGAGATCACCAGCACCGCCTTGGGTCTAACCCCAAGCGCAGCGTCGATGCCCCGAAGGTAGGCAGCAAGCCCGTCCCACATATGCGGATATGCCGCCGGCGGATCCATGAAAAAGCACGGACCGCCGCCGTGCGGGATGAACAAAGTCGGCAGTTTTTTCATGGCGTTCACTGGGATTCCCTCCGGCGCAAGAGCCTAGCCGGGCGATCTGTGAACGTCAATTGAGCGTTCGATTAATTAGGCAAACGGCCGGTCGTGGGTGCAGCCTCAGGCACTGACGCTGACGTTCGAACCCGCGAATTTCGCCGCCGGCGACCCGTCGGTCCGTGGATTGTGCGCCAGATTATTCAAGTAATTTTGCAGCATGGTGATGGACGCCTGCGCATTGGCAGTCGCCGCGCCCGCGCTCGACACCGCGGCGCCGCTGCTGTCCGCGGCCGCGCCGGTCGTGGCGCCGGTAGTTGCGGGTTGAGTCGAACTGGCTGCGGCCGCGTTCGTCGAGCCGTTTGCGGCAATGGTCAGCGCCGTCACTGGCAGCCCGATCGCCTGCTCCAGGAAATTGAGCATGCTGCCGAATAGATTCTGTCGCAAGCCCGCCGGAACCAGCGCCGCGCTGGCGCTGCTGCCGCCGCTGTCCTCGGGGGATCGCACATGCGGGCCCTTTTTGTGGCCATGCGGCTGCAGGTTGAGCGGCGGGAATGCCGCCTGCGCGGAGCGTAAATTGGCGATGGCTGACATATCAATCTCCTTTACCGAGACATTGCGGCGCGGCCTTGAGCGGCAACAGATTGCCGCACGCCGGCCCATAGCGGCCGTGAATTGCCGGCCTGGCAACGCAACGAGCCGCTGCGCACC
Organism: Gammaproteobacteria bacterium; assembly: GCA_025358615.1. Classification (GTDB taxonomy): domain Bacteria; phylum Pseudomonadota; class Gammaproteobacteria; order Steroidobacterales; family Steroidobacteraceae; genus Bog-1198. Next base: position 5,899 of record JANYIY010000366.1, read on the forward strand.
GCACCCGCGTGCTTCAAATACCGCATTTAAGTCCTTGGGCCCGTGAAAATCTCCGCCGCAGGCGACGCCGCACGCCGCCCTCAGCAAGATCAAAGCAGGTTTTGTGCCAACGGTGGCTCGCGCCTTGCTCAGGTGCGATGATGCGGGCAGAAGTCAAAATCATCTGCTCTCAATTCCAGGATGTTGTATGCAAACCGCGCCCGAACTCGGGGTAGCGCCGGAGGCGTTGCCGGGCAGCGCAACGATTCGGTCCCTGCGGATCCGCCAAACGACGGTGGTGCTACTGCTGTTCGGCGGCTATGCGTCGCTGTATTTTTGCCGCGCCGATCTGGCCGTTGCGACGCCGCTGCTCATCGAGGAGCTCGGCAAGCATGGGATCAGCCATGCCGATGCCATTATTCGCATGGGTGAAATTACCTCGCTCGGCGTGCTAGCCTACGCCGTCGGCAAGTTGTTCCTGACGGGATTGGGCGATTTTTGGGGTGGCCGGAATAGCTTTCTGCTCGGCCTGGCCGGCGCGACCATCTTCACGCTGCTGTTCACCTCGGGACTCAGCTTGCCCCTATTCACCGCCGCTTGGATCGGCAACCGGCTGACGCAGTCCGTCGCATGGGCGGGATTGGTCAAAGTATCTTCCAAATGGTTCGACTTTTCGTCCTATGGAATGATCATCGGCATCTTGAGCATTAGTTATCTGGTTGGCGACGCGGCGGCACGCCAATGGATGGGGATGCTGATCGACCATGG
>JANYIY010000381.1 GCA_025358615.1 Gammaproteobacteria bacterium
TGGTCGCGTCTCTGCAATTCCTCGCAGCCGAGTTCGAGGAGCAGCTGTTGGTGCCTGTAACGCGGCTCAAATCCAGGCCCGTGGCGGCGCTGGAGCTGATGGTGGCGCTGTATCTCGATCCCGAAATAGCCAGTCCTCGCAAGGTCTCCGTTTGGTATGCATTTTGGGGAGAGGCGAGTTCACGGCAGGAATATTACGATATTTGCGGGCGTCAGGACGAGAGCTTTGCGGCTCTGGTGCGGGATCTGATCGAGCGGCTGATCACCGACACCTGTTCGCCGCATCTGGACCCCGCTGGGGTTGCCCTCGGCCTGATCGGTGTGCTCGAAATGCTCTGGCAGGACTTCGCATTCCGAACCGAGGCCGATATCGACCGCGACGGCGCGAAGCGCCGTGCCATGTCCTATCTGCGGTCGATTTTCCCGGGCCAATTCGCCGGCGCGGCGGCCGCTGCCGACGTTATCCGCAGCGAGCGTCGACCGGCCGGCTGGGTGTACGCCAACGCTCGGTTGTTCGCATTTGAACGAGAGTCCTTGTTCCGAGATTCGTGGCAACTCGCCGGGCACCTCGGACAAGTGGCCAAGCCGGGAGATTTCCTCGCCGTTGACCTCGGTGTCGAACGGGCGCTGCTGCTGCGCGATGCCGCGGGCAAGGTGCGCGCGTTTCGCAACAGCTGCAGCGAGGCGCCACATGTGCTGGCGTTGGCCCAGGAGGGACGTGTCAACGTCATTCAATGCAAGGTTCACGGCCTACAGTTCGAACTCGACGGCCGGCGCCGCGGCTCACGGGGCAGCGCCGATCTGACCCCGCTGGAACTGCGCACCGTCGGTGAGCTCATTCTGGTGCGCGCCGCGCAACGGCACCCACTTTCAGCGGAGGTCGCGGACTCTTGGCAGGAATTCTCGCCGCCGCCTGGATCGCGGCCGCTGCGGCCGCGGGCCGAGACGCCGATGGCTGCGGATTGGAAACTCGTGGTCGAACAGTGGCTCGAATCGATGCACAGCGCAGCTTTGCAGGCGGAGCGTCTGAGCTGGAGTGCTCGCGCCTATAGGCAGCTGCTGGGTTCCACGGCGGACTTTCACTGGCAGCGGCGATTTCTTGCGCCGAATCACCTGATCGAGGTGCGGCCCGACGGCTTCACCATACTTCAGGTGCTGCCTCTGGGGCCGGGGCGCAGCTTGCTGCGCAAACATGACTACTCGTCGTGCGCAGCAGAGCGTCCGGCGCGCGCCGCACGGTACTTGGCGTCACGGCACAGCCGCTTTGCCCGGCCCGCGGCAATTGCGGTTGCGGAATCGACTCAGGTGGGCATCGTGACCTTTGGCCATGATGCTGCGCAAGACGCGCACGCCGCGCCGGCCGTGACGGCATTTCGGCGCCAATTGCTGGCGCTCGTGCCGATGCTGGGCCTCACCCAACCGCCGAACGACGCTTGAAGAAATTCACTATACTAAGACGCTTCACCATCAATAAGCGTGCACTGCGAAGTGCAACCAGCCAGCGGAGAATCCGATGAATTTGACGTCCCTCACTACTAAAGACTGGCATGCGCGCGCCGCCGCGGTGCGCTACGAGACTCGGCATTTCATCGACGGTCAGTACGTGGATTCCGTAGCACACGGCCGCTTTACCGTGGTGAATCCGGCCACCGGCAAGCCGCTGTGCGAAGTCAGCGCGGGCACTGCAGCCGACATCGATGCGGCCGTGGCGTCAGCTAAACGCAGCTTCGCCTCGCGGGTCTGGAGCCGCAAGGCGCCACGCGAGCGCATGGCCATCATGGCTGCTTACAGCCGGTTGCTCGAAGACAACAATGAGAAATTCTCCCTGCTGGACACCCTGTGCATGGGCAAGCCCATCACAGACATGGTGACCATCGACGTGCCGGCGGCGGCGCGGAATTTCGCCTATTTCGGCGAGCTCATCGACAAGATGGATGGCCAGGTTACGGCCACGGCCGCCGATGCCTTTCACTACATTTTGCGCGAGCCCTTGGGCGTGGTCGGATGCATCGTGCCGTGGAATTATCCCCTGCTGATGGCGGCGTGGAAAGTGGCTCCGGCGCTTGCGGCGGGTAATTCCGTGGTGCTCAAGCCCGCCGAACAGTCGCCGCTGTCGGGACTGCTGATGGCGCAGCTATTCGTGGAGGCGGGTGGGCCGCCGGGCGTGTTCAATGTGGTCAATGGCCTGGGCGAGACTGCCGGAGCCGCCTTGGCTCTGCATAATGACGTTGCGAAAATAGCATTTACCGGATCTACTGAAATCGGCAAGCAGATGCTGATTTACGCCGGCCAGTCGAACATGAAACGCGTCGCGCTGGAGTGCGGCGGCAAGACTCCGCAAATATTTCTCGCGGATCTGCCGGATCTCGATACGGCGGTGACCTACGCCATCAATGGCATCTTCGGCAACATGGGCGAGGTCTGCAATGCGGGTTCGCGCCTGCTGCTGGATCGCCCCATTGCCAAGGAATTTCTGGCGCGGTTCATCGAGCGCGGCAAAGATATGTATCGAGCCGGGGATCCGCTCGATCCCACCATTAATTTGGGCCCTCTGGTGACCGCCTCGCACCGTACGCGAGTCTTGAGCTACATCACCCGCGGCAAGTCGGAAGGTGCGCGGCTGGAGTTTGGTGGCGGGTCGCCGGATATGCCGGGTTCATTCGTCAATCCCACGCTGTTTTCCGGCGTCAACAATCGCATGACCATCGCCCAGGAAGAGATTTTCGGCCCAGTCGCCGCGGCCATCGAGGTCGACGGTCTGGCCGAAGCGCTGAGCATCGCCAACGACTCGATTTATGGACTGGCCGCGTCGGTGTGGACGCGTGACTTGAGCACCGCGCATAAGACCGTGCGCGATCTGGAAGCCGGAGTGATTTGGGTGAACTGCTTCGATCACGGCGATATGACGCAGCCCTTCGGCGGTTACAAACAGTCGGGCCAAGGACGCGATAAATGCGTGGAGAGCTTGCTCAGCTACACGCAAACCAAGTCGGCCTGGATACACCTCGGCTAATTCTGGCATCGGATTTTGTACCGGTAAATGGTTATGGCCTTGGAGAGGGGTCGGTGATGGCGGGGC
>JANYIY010000433.1 GCA_025358615.1 Gammaproteobacteria bacterium
CGCGCCGATATTCATCGTGGGCCTGCCGCGCTCCGGATCCACTCTCGTAGAGCAGATTCTCGCCAGTCATTCGCGGGTCGAGGGCACCATGGAGCTGCCTAATATCATCAACATCACGCATCAGTTTGACGACATGACGGCAGACCGTGATGGTTATCCCGAGACAGTCGCCACCGCTCCGGTAGAGGTTCTCTCCGCACTCGGCAGCCGCTATCTCGAGGAAACCAGGCCGTTGCGCACCGGACGCGAACACTTCACCGACAAGCTGCCCAATAACTTCAGCCACGTCGGCCTCATCCACGCCATTCTGCCGCATGCAACCATCATCGACGCGCGCCGACATCCCATGGATAGCTGCTTCAGCACCTTCAAGCAGCACTTCGCCGAGGGACAGACCTTCAGCTACGACCTAGGTGATCTAGGGCGTTACTATCGCTGCTATCTGTCGCTGATGGACCACTGGGACAGCGCGCTGCCCGGCAAGGTATTGCACATTCAGTACGAGGATCTGGTGCGCGACCCGGAAACGAACATCCGCGGCCTCCTCGATGCTTGCGGGCTGCCGTTCGAGGCAGCCTGCCTCGCCTTTCACCGGACGCGCCGCTCGGTGCGCACCGCAAGCGCCGAGCAGGTGCGCCAGCCGATCTACACCTCAGGGGTGGGCTACTGGCGGCATTTCGAAAAGGAACTCGAGCCGTTGCGAGAGGCGCTCGGCGATTGCCTAGGGCGCTTCGAACATCTGCCGTGATGCAACTTGCCCGAGGGTTGGGCGGCGTTGCGGTCTGAGGGTTGACGGCCGATGCCCGCACAAAGGATGATCCATGAAACGCGCCCAACCGCAGGTTGAGCGCGGCCGATCAATTAGATGGGGATTTCTATGCGCTTATTGAGCCGCAAACATGCTGTCCAAATTCGCTCCAGAGGCTGCACCCTGCCGCGCGGGTGCGCCAGCGTCTCGAAGATCAGCCTCGCGGTCGCCGCCGCGCTCGCCCTCGCACCGCCGGGTGCACGCGCGGCGGAGCCCGCGGACACCGGTGCGCTGCAGGAAATCGTCGTCACGGCGCGCAAACGACAAGAGAATCTTCAGGACGTGCCGTTGAGCATCGATGTGTTCACGAAGAAAGACATGCAAAACCTTGCCATCTCGGGTTTTGAAGATTTTGCAGAGAAAGTGCCCTCCATCTCGTTCATCAGCGTGGGCCCCGGCACACAGCTCTTCGTCATGCGCGGCGTCTCCGACGGCAGCAACCCGAACTACTCGAATACCTCGGCCACGGGCTTCTTCATAGATGACATGTCGATGAGTTGGGCCGGCGTTCAGCCGGACCTGCATCTCTACGACATCGAACGCATCGAAGTGCTGAACGGGCCGCAGGGCACGACCTTCGGCGCGAGCTCGATGTCCGGCGCCATCCGCTACATCACCAACAAGCCGGACGTCAACGCGTTCAGTGCCGGCATCGACTTGAACGGCGGCCACATCGATGGCGGACAGAATAATTGGACCTATGAGGGTTTTCTTAACGCCCCGCTCATTCCGGGGACACTCGGATTGCGTATTTCCGTATTCAGCGACTCGCATGGCGGTTTCATCAACAATAAGCTCACGACGCGCACCTGGGTAAATACCGCGGTGTCCGACAACTCAGCTTGGGCGGGTAACAATTACAACCGAGCACACGTCGAAGGCGGCCGGGTGTCGTTGAAAGGTGTCATCAACGATGACTGGAGCGCGTCCCTTACCTACAGCTTTCAGCGTCAGCACACCGCCGGCGCCTGGGACGAAGATCCTAATCTCGCGCCGCGCACGGTCGCGCGCTTCGGTCCGGAGGGACATTTGTTCGAAGCCAAGACGCTCGACTTCCACGTGGACGGCGACGTCGGCATCGGCGACCTGGTGTTCGCGAGCACTTACTGGTCGCTGCCCACGCGCCAACAGAACGAGTACTCGCAGTACATCGAAAACTTCCATGGCGGCGCCAACGAAGGCGTCACTTGCCAGAACGACCCGGTGTTCGGCACCGGGCCGTACGCTGGCTGCAACGTGCCGGTTCAATACTTCGAATACCACTCCAACCCGCAGCGCTGGTCTAACGAACTGCGGCTCTCGTCCAAGGCGGGCGGACGCTTCCACTGGCTTGGCGGACTGTACTGGGAGAAGACCGTCGACAAGAACTCCGGCAGTACCTTCTACATGCCGGGACTGCGGACCGACAGCCCCGCCTTTCAGTATTACAACGCCTACAACGGTACTCCGCCCGGATCCTCGTCGCTGCCGCCCACGCAGTGGTACAGCTATATGACGCGTACGGATTATCTGCAGGCCACCGAATTCGCCAATTTCAGCTTCGACATCACCAAGGCGCTGAATATCGAAGCCGGCGTCTCGCACTTCCATTCCAACGCCCGCTACTACAGTCCGTTCGGCCAGTTCGCCTACGCGCCGACGACCCCCAGCCTGAATGTGAGTGCGTCGAACAAGTGGGACGCCAAGTACGGCATTAACTACAAGATCACGGACAAGGCGATGGTGTATGCCGACTTCGCACAAGGATTCCGCGACGGCGGCAGCAACTCCGGATATCCCCAGGGATGCTACAACAACGGGGTGCCGCAGAGCTACGTTCCCGACACCCTCAACAGTTATGAAGTCGGCTGGAAGACCTCGTGGCTCAACGGCCACCTGGTGTGGAACGGCGCCACCTACCTTATGCATTGGAAACAGCTGCAGACCATCATCTACGACGTGAACATCTGCGCTCCGAGCAGCTTCAACGTCAACGTCGGCAACGCGCGTATCTACGGCGTCGAATCCAACGTCGACTACAAGATCAGCGAGAACTGGTCGGTGCAGGCGGCCGGCAGCTACACCGATGCGCGCTTGGTCTTCACCCAGTACGACACCTTCCAACCGAACGTCGGTGAACGCCTGCCCTACGTGCCCTATTTCAGTTGGAGCTGGAACCTCCGTTACGATCACCCGCTCACCCAGAACCTGCGCGGCTATGCGCAAGTGGATATGGCTCACAAGGGAGACATGTGGGACGACCTGCATGTGTCGGGTTCCAACGGCTTTCCGCGGCTGCTGCAACCGGATTACAGCATTACCAACCTACGCCTGGGGTTGACTCCGGAAGGGGGGCACTGGCTCACCGAAATCTACGTCACCAACCTCGCCAACAAGAACGCGATCATCTACAGCAACACCGGCAACTACGACCTGCGCCAGACGACCAATGAACCGCGTGTTTATGGCATGCGCCTTAATTACCGCTTCGGCAAGGAAGCTAACGCGGAATAGCCCGCATATACAGGGGCCCGTCTGAGTTCAGACCGGCCCCTTGAGGTTGATTACGGGGCGACCGCCCGGACCTGGTCGGTACTGCTCGGCGCTTGGCGCTTGTCCGCGATCTTGCGCTCCGCGCTCGGTGGATGCCCGAACTGCATGCGGTAGCACTTGGAGAAATGCGGCGGCGATTGAAAGCCGCAGGCCGTGGTGATGTCCATGATGGGCATGGCGGTCTGCAGCAGCAGCTCCCGGGCGCGCCGCAGCCGCATCTCGAGATAGTAGTGCTTGGGCACGCAGTTCAAATCGCGCTTGAACAGCCGCTCGATCTGCCGGCGCGACAGACCGGTGGCCTTGGCGATTTTTTCCAAGGACAGCGGCTTCTCGATGTTCTCCTCCATGAGCTGCGCCACGCGTATCAAGCCGCGATGCGATACGCCCACCTGCGCCCGCAGCGGCACGTACTGGCGATCGGTGTCCTTGCGGACCCGATCGACGATGAATTGCTCGGACACCAGCTGCGAAATCCGCGGGCCCAGTCTGCCTTGAATGAGATTCAGCATGAGATCGAGCGGCGCGGTGCCGCCAGAGCAGGTAAAGCGGTCGCGGTCGATGGTGAACAGCTGGTCGCTGATTCTAACCCGGGGAAACTCCTCGCGCAGCGCGGAGAGATTCTCCCAGTGAATGGTGGCACTAAAGTTATCCAGTAACCCAGCCTTGGCGAGTGCATAGCCGCCGGTGCACAAGGCGCCCAACGGTACACGCCGATCCGCCAGACGCCGCAGCGCCGTCAACAATGCGGGCGAGACCGACTCTCGAACATTGATGCCGCCGCAGACAAACAAGATGTCCACCGTGCCCAACTTGTCGAGAGCGCTGGTAGGCGACAGATTCAGACCGCCGCTCGCGTCGGTCGGGCGTCCGTCCATGCTGATGACCGACCACTCGTAAACCTCGTTGCCGACCAAGCGATTGGCCATGCGCAGGGGCTCCAAGGCATTGGCCACGGCAATCAACGAATAGTTCGGCAGGGTCAGAAATGCATACCTGCATTTGCGCAGCACGGCGGGCGATTCCAAAGTGCCTCCGAGGGACAAAAGCCACAGGGCCTAATCTTTGGCTATTATGGCATTCACAGTCGCATCTTGTCTGTTTCCGACATTTTATTGTCGTTTTCCAGACAGGGGCGGCTGAGGGTTTGGGGGTCCGCGGCGGGGTTAATTCAAGTGTGCCTGACGCATTTCCATAAGGGATTGTCGCAATTGGCGTCTTGTTTAACGGCCCGCTAGCTACACTGCGTCACGCATTTGCGTTGGGAGATCTCACTTGAAAACTCATGCCCGCGTGGTGGTGATTGGCGGCGGTGTGGTCGGCGTCAGCACGCTATACCACTTGGCTCTCAAAGGCTGGACCGACGTAGTACTGCTGGAGCGAGCCGAATTGACGGCGGGGTCCACCTGGCACGCCGCGGGCCTTCTGCCCTTGTTCAACATGAGTTACACCGTCGGCCAGCTGCACAAGTACTCGGTGGACTTATACAAGCGGCTGCCGGCGGAAACCGGCCAGGATGTGAGCTTGCACGTCACCGGCAACCTGCGGCTGGCGACCAATCGCGACCGCATGGACGAATATCAGAAATACTGCGGTACCGCGAATACCATCGGCGTGCCGTTCCAGGTCATCGGGCCGAAGGAAGTACGCGATCTGTGGCCATTGATCGAATTGGGCGACGGCGCCGAGACGCCGAACATTGTCGGCGCGTTGTATCACCCCGACGATGGGCATATCGCGCCCGCGGACCTCACCATGGCGCTGCGCAAGGGTGCGCGGTCGCGCGGTGCTGAGATCTATGAACAAACCGAAGTCACCGCGGTCAAGCGCACGGCGTCGGGAGAGTGGCATCTGACCACCACCAAGGGCGACATCGTCGCGGAACATGTGGTGTGCGCCACCGGAAATTACGCGCGCCAGACCGGACGACTGTTCGGTCTCAACGTGCCCTCCATTCCCGTCGAGCATCAGTACATCGTCTACGACGAATCGCCTGAACTGAAAGCGTACCGCCAGGGCGGCGGGCGCGAACTGGCGGTGCTGCGCGAATCGGATCAATCGTATTACTTGCGCGAAGAACGCATGGGCTGGATCTTGGGGCCTTACGAAGCGGGCGCACCGGCGCGCTTTGCTGACGGCGTGCCCGAATGGTTCGGCAAGAGTCTGTTCGAAGGCGACCTAGAACGCCTGCTGCCGCACATCGAGGCCGCGCAGCGGCGCGTGCCATCGCTTAGCAACTGCGGCATCAAGGACATCGTCAACGGACCCATTGCCTACACACCGGACGGCAGCCCATTAATCGGCCCCGGCTGGGGCGCGCGCAATCTATGGCTCAATGAAGGCCACAGCTTCGGCATCACCGCTGCCGGCGGTTCGGGCTGGCAACTGGCCGAATGGATAGTCGAGGGGGAACCCGGCATCGATATGATGGCGGTCGACCCGCGGCGCTACGGTCCCTACACCAGCAAGCGCTATGTGGTGCAAAAGAATGAGGAAACCTATCGCAACGTCTTCGTCATTCACTACCCGGATGAAGAGCGCCCCGACGCGCGCCCCGCCAAGACCAGCCCGGTGTACGACAAGCTGGCGCGCATGGGCGCGGTGTTCGGCCAGCGCTACGGCTGGGAGCGCGCCAATTGGTTTGCGCCCAAAGGAATTCCGGCCAAAGACAAGTGGAGTTTCCGCCGTTCGAATTACTTCGAGCACGTCGGCAACGAAGCGCGCCTCATGCGTGAGCAGGTGGGGGTCATCGATCTCACCCCGTTCACCAAGCATGAGGTGCAGGGGCCCGGTGCCGAAGCGTGGCTCGATGGCTTGGTGGCCAACAAGGTGCCGACCAAGATTGGCCGCATTGCCCTTTGCCATGCCCTCACCCGCCGCGGCGGGATACGCTCGGAATTCACCATCACCAAAATTGCCGATCATCATTTCTACGTGGTGAGCGCGGGTGCCGCCGAGCGTTACGATAGCGACTATCTGCAGCAAATGTTGCCCCAGGACGGCAGCGTCACCTTGCGCAACGTCACCATGAGCCGCGGCGTGTTCGTGGTTGCGGGACCGCGCGCGCGCGATGTGCTGGCCAAACTGGTCGATGTTCCCCTGGACAATGCCGCATTTCCCTGGCTGACCAGCCAGGTGACCGAAGTGGGGCTCGCCACCGACGTGTATCTGTTGCGCGTGAACTTCGTCGGCGCGCTTGGCTGGGAGCTGCACTTCCCCATCGAGTACGCGCATCATTTATTCGATTCGCTGTTCGCCGCGGGCGCGGCATTCAACGTAGGCATGGTGGGAATGCGCGCCATGGAGTCTCTGCGTTTGGAAAAATCCTACCGCATGTGGGGCAGCGACCTGACCCCCGACTACACGCCGTATGAGGCAGGGCTCGACCGCTTCGTGCGCCCGGCCAAGGGCCCGTTCATCGGCAAGGAAGCGCTGGAAAAACAGCTCAAGGCGGGCGTGCCGCATCGCTTCGTGACGTTCGAAGTCCATGGCGTCACCGATGCCGATCCGCTGGGCAACGAGCCGCTATTCGATGCCAAGGGCAATATCATCGGCCGCGCCACCGCCGGCTACTACGGGCACGCGCTGGGAAAGAGCCTGGGGCTGGGCTATATCAAACCGGAATTCGCCGCTGTCGGCAGCGGCATCGAGATCGAGATCTTGGGCGAGCGCAAGCGCGCCACGATTCTGGTCGATTCGCCCTATGATCCGGAGAACAAGGATTTGCGCGCCTAGGCAGGCGGACTGCAACGATATTATGAGCAGACAATCATTTTCCGGCCTTTCGCTGATCTGGCGCAGCTTCTCGAAGCACGCCAGCTGGCAGAAGCAGTGGCGCAAGGCAACGCCTAAGGCCCGCTACGACGCCATCATCGTCGGCGGCGGCGGCCACGGGCTGGGCGCTGCCTACTATCTTGCCAAAGAACATGGCTTGACCAATATCGCCGTGCTGGAAAAGGGCTGGATCGGCGGCGGCAACACCGGCCGCAACACCACCATCATCCGCTCGAATTATCTGTTCAACGAGAGTGCAGCGCTGTACGACCATTCCGTGAAGTTGTGGGAGAACCTCTCGCAGGTGCTCAACTACAACGTCATGTTCTCGCCGCGCGGCGTCATGATGCTGGCGCACACCGTGCACGATATCCAGGTGTTCAAGCGGCATGTGCACGCGAACCGCTGCAACGGCGTCGACAACGAATGGCTGGAGCCTGAGCAGGCCAAGGAATTCTGTCCGCCGCTCAATATCAAGGACAATATCCGCTACCCGGTGTTGGGCGCGGCTCTGCAGCGGCGCGGCGGCACCGCAAGACATGATGCCGTGGCCTGGGGCTATGCGCGCGCGGCCGATGCGTTGGGCGTCGACATCATCGAGAATTGCGAGGTCACCGGCATCCGCCGCGATGCCGGCGGCGCCGTGGAGGCGGTGGAGACCAGCCGTGGCGTGATTCAGACGCGCAAGGTGGGCGTATCCGCCGCCGGTCATTCCAGCGTCATCATGGCGATGGCGGGCGTCCATGTACCCTTGGAAAGCTACCCGCTACAGGCATTGGTGTCCGAACCCGTCAAACCCATATTCCCCTGCGTGGTGATGTCGAACACCATTCACGCCTACATCAGCCAGTCCGACAAGGGCGAATTGGTGATCGGCGCCGGCACGGATGCCTACACGTCGTATACCCAACGCGGCGCATTGCACGTCAACACCCACACCCTGGATGCGATCTGCGAGCTGTTCCCGAACTTTCGCCGCTTGCGCATGATGCGGAATTGGGGCGGCATCGTCGATGTCACACCGGATCGCTCGCCCATCATCGCCAAGACTCCCGTGCCCGGCCTGTACCTGAATTGCGGCTGGGGCACCGGCGGCTTCAAGGCCACGCCGGGAGCGGCGCATGTGTTTGCCTGGACCATTGCGCGCGACCAGCCGCATCCCATCAATGCGCCGTTTACCATCGAGCGTTTCCGCGACGGTTACTTGATCGACGAAGCTGCCGCCGCCGCTGTGGCGCACTGACCGGAACTCCCAATGCTGCTCATTGACTGCCCCTACTGCGGTAAACGCCCCGAGCTGGAATTCAGCTACGGCGGCCAGGCGCATCTGGCGCGGCCCAGCCGCCCCTCCGAACTCGACGATCAGGCGTGGGCAGAATTTCTTTACATGCGCACCAACACCAAAGGGGTGTACGCCGAACGCTGGCGCCATGCGCGCGGTTGCGGACGCTTCTTCAATGCGCTGCGCGACACGACCACCGATCATTTCCTGGCCTTCTACAAGACCGGCGAGACGCGGCCGACGTGCCCCGCAGCGGCGGCGGTCACGGGCGCGGCGCCATCGGGCTTAGCAGGCGAGCGCACGCCATGAGTATGCCGGACGGCGGCTTTCGCACTCCGAGCGGCGGTCGAATCGATCGGTCGCAGCGCCTGCGCTTTAAGTTCGACGGGCGATCTTACGAAGGCGTTGCCGGCGACACCTTGGCCTCGGCACTGCTCGCCAACGGCGTGCACCTCACGGGCCGCTCGTTCAAATATCACCGGCCGCGCGGAATTCTCGCAGCGGGCTCCGAGGAACCCAATGCGCTGGTGACCATACGCCGCGACGCCGCGCGCGTGACCCCGAATCTGCGTGCGACTCAGGTCGAGCTCTACGAAGGCCTGATCGCAGAGAGCCAAAATCGCTGGCCCAGCTTGCGGCGAGATGTAGGCCGCATCAACGATGCACTGTCATCGTTCTTCCCCGCGGGCTTTTACTACAAGACATTCATGTGGCCGCGCAAAGCGTGGAAGGCGCTGTACGAGCCGGTGATACGCCGTGCCGCCGGCTTGGGCCGCGCACCTACCGAGGCAGACCCGGACCGGTACACCAATCGCTATGCGCACTGCGATGTACTCGTGGTCGGCGCGGGTCCCGCGGGAATTGCGGCAGCAGCCGCGGCCGCCGACAGCGGGGCTCGAGTCATTCTGTGCGACGAAACCGCCGAGTTCGGCGGCAGCCTGCTCTGGGACAACACAGCGCGCATCGACGGCGTACCCGCCCTCTCCTGGGTGCAGCAGGCCATTGCGTCCCTGACCAACAACAGCCGCGTGACCTTGCTGTCGCGCACCACCGCCTTTGGCTACTTCCCACACAACTTCATCGGCCTGAATGAGAGGTTGGGCGATCACATTGCCAGCCCGGCGCAGAGTCAGCCGCGCGAGCGGCTATGGCAGATACGTGCGCGCAGGGTGGTGCTGGCCGCCGGGGTCATCGAACGGGCGCTGGTATTTCCAGGCAATGACCGACCGGGGATTATGCTGGCGAGCGCTGCTCACGCCTATTTGAACCGCTACGGCGTGCGCGTCGGCACGCGCGCCGTCATCGTGACCTCGGGTGACGACGCCTACCAGTGTGCTCTCGACCTGCATGCGGCGGGAGTGGTCGTCGAGGCCATTGCGGACCTGCGCGCAGCG
>JANYIY010000154.1 GCA_025358615.1 Gammaproteobacteria bacterium
CCCGTGGTGCCCGAGGTGTAGCAGAGGGCGGCGGCACTGCGTTCGTCGAACTGCGGCCACTCGAACTCAGTGCCACGTGGGGCAATGAAATCCTCATAGCACACAAGGTTGGTGATGCCGCTGTCTTTGGGCAGGTTAGCCGCGTCGCTTAGGCATACCCAGGCCTTAACCTTCGGACAGTAAGGAGCGATCCCCTTCACCAGTGCCGCGAAGCTGGCATCAAACAGCATCAGCCGATCGTCGGCGTGATTGATGACGTAAATCAGCTGCTCCAGGTGCAGGCGCGGATTGCAGGTATGCATCACCAAGCCGCTTCCGGAAACCGCGTAATAGGCTTCGAGGTGGCGATGATTGTTCCAAGCAATGGAGCCCACCGCACTACCGGCATTGAGGCCGCACTCGCGCAGCGCGTTTGCCAGGCGGCGAGCGCGCGCCGCGCACTCGGCATAGGTGTAGCGAAAGAGGGCGCCGTGCGTTTCACGCGAGACAATCTGGGTATCGCCAAACTGCGCCGCCGCATGCTCGATGATGCCGGATATCAGCAATGGCCGATCCATCATCAGTCCGGGCTGCAGCATTGATTCATTCCCCCTCAAAGCGCCTTGTCGAGCAACTCGTAGCCCACGCGGCGGCCAAAGGCGTAGCGTTCATAGAAGCGCCGCGCGCGCTCATTATGCACCCCGAGCTGCAGTTGCAGCCGCACCATGCCGCGCTCCGCCAGATCGCGCTCGGCGCGCGTCACGAGCAGTGCGCCCAAGCCCGCCGATCGACTCTCGTCGCAGACGAAGACCTCGTCAATCTCCGCCATCAGTCCGCCATGCTCGAGGCTGAACATGAATACCGCCAACAGATAGCCGCACACTCGACCTTCCGCTTCGCCCACCCAGCAGGCGCCGTGCTGCGGCTCTGAGATCAGCCGCGCGAGCAGAGTCTCGATGCGCAGCCGGTCGAAACCATCGATGGATTCGAATTCCCAGTAGCGTTCGACCAACGCGGCGACTGCCGCGACATCCGCCGTCGATGCGAGCCGGACCAACATGGCTAGCGCTTGCTAAAGCTCAAGGGTGCGCGGCCGCACCCTCCTGCTGCCGATACGCGACCCAGCTCTGGTCGATCAGGTAGGCGTGGATGTTGTCCGCGTCCTTTTCACTCAGGATGTCGTCGAAGCGTTCCATCCCGGCTGGCGCGAGCACACCTTTCAATACGATGTCCTTGAAGGCCGCATGCAGACCGGGATTGAGCTTGCGTAGATCCGGCGTGCTGCTCGGGCCCATGACATGGCAGCGCGAACACTCCTCGATGAACTTCAGCTCGCCGGCGTCAATCTGCGCCTGGGTTGCGGTTTCTGCCGGCGGTTTCGCAAACGGCTCCTCCACCCGCGGTGCCGGGGTCGGCACGGCGCCGCCGCCCAATTTGAAGGCGATGATGCGATTGGTATTCTGATATTTGAGCGCCGCGCTGCTGGGTGGAATCGGCCCCACGGTAATCGCAGTTCCGCCATAGCCCGCCTGCACCGCGACGTACTGTTCGCCGTTCACCGTATACGTCGAGGGCGCCGCCATGATGTGGCTACCGGTATTGATCACTTTCAATACCTTGCCTGTGTCGGCGGCGTACACCCAGAGTTCGCCGCTGCCGCGACCCTGGAATACCAGGTTCCCGGCCGTCGACATCACGCCACCGTCATAGCCACGAATCCCGGAGGAGGTTTCGTGTTCCCACACGGTTTTCTGTGCCACGGGATCCCAGGCGCGCAGGATCTCGCGCACCAGGGCGACCTTGCGCGTGGCCTTCAGCGTCTGTAAATCCGGCAGTGGACCGTAGAGGCCCTTCAATGCCGCGGCGTCGTAAGTATCGTCGGGATAGATGCCCTGCACCGTGAAGAACCCATCGAGGTACTTCATCCGGCCGCCGCTGGTGAGCATGTCGACCCAAATCGCGGACAGGTCGATGACCGGGATGTACACCAGGTGCGTCTGTGCACTGTAGGACATGGGATTCCAGGTGTGCGCGCCGGCCCAGGAGGGGTACACATTCTTGGGCGAGGAATACCAATCGGCTTGCTTGGTGACCACCGGACGGCCCGTCTTCATGTCGACGTGAGAGGCCCAGTTCACGTAGCTGAAGTTTTTTGCCGAGAGCAGTTTGCCGGTCTTGCGGTCGAGGACATAGAAGAAGCCGTTCTTGCTGGCCTGCATGATGACCGGCAGATTGGAGCCCTCGACCGGCATATCGGCGAGAATTAGTTTTTGCACCGAGTCATAGTCCCAGCTGTCGCGCGGCGTGGTTTGGTAGTACCAGGCCATGCGCCCGGTGGTGGCATCCAGAGCAATGATGGATGCGGTAAACAGACTGTCGAGCTTTGCCGGCCCGAGCTGGCGCAGATCATAAGGCGCCGCGTTGGCGGTGCCGAAGTACACCAGATTCAGGGCCGGATCATAGGCGAAGCCGTCCCAGGCGGTTCCGCCGCCGTTGAACTCGGGCTTGCGATGCGAATCCCAGGTCTTGTCTGCCTGCGCCAATTCGGGATTCTCGTAGGGCTGTCCCACCGCGGGCGGCACGGTATAGAAACGCCACTTGAAGGCGCCGGTTTCCAAATCGTAGGCGGCGACATAGCCGCGCACGGCGGTGTGGCCCATATCGGCGCCGCTGTTGCCGATGACCACCACATTGCCCGCGATTTGCGGCGCGCCTGAACTGGAGTAGGGCGCCTTGTGATCGGTGATGGTGTCGGCTTCCCAGATTTTCTTGCCGGTGGCGGCGTTGATGGCATGCAGGCGACCGTCTACCGAGGCCACGTACACCTTGCCTTTCCACACCGCCACACCGCGATTGACCAGGTCGCAGCAGGGATGTCGGCCCCTGAAGTAGTCGGGCTTCGGGTCATAGCGCCACAGCTCCTTGCCGGTGGCCGCATCTACCGCGTACACATAGCCCCAAGTCCCCGAGGTGTACATCACACCGTCGATCACAATGGGCGTCGCTTCCTGGCCGCGCATGGGATTGCCGAGGTCGTATTGCCAGGCAAAGCCCAATTGTTTGACGTTGCCGGCGTCGATGTTGGTCAAGGGCGAATAGTAAGTGCCGTCCTTGTCGCGCCCACCGGTGAACCAGTTCTGCGGTTCCTTATCTGCCGCTGCCAGCCGAGCTGCGTCGAGATTGCCGGGCGTGCTCGCCGCGGCGCGCACCGGGTGTTGCGCCATCGACAACGCCAGCGTCAAGGCCGCGCCGGTCACTATGGCAGAGAGGCGGCCCGAAACACGACGAGTAAACTTGGGGTATCTGAACAACTGATTCTCCTGCGGGCCGACGATAGCCTTAACCGCAACATCCTAGTCCACAGGCCGCCTGCGGGCAAAACGCGAGTGCCGCGGATACCTCAGGGAGTTGAGGGCGGGCGATATAGCCTGTTCTGGCGCCAGAAGGGCTTGATCACGAGGCCGTCCGCCGCTGCATGGCCTCCCGCCTGCAGCGGCGTAACGGGAGCAACGCCGCTCGGCACGGGACACGAGCCGGCCGTGCGGTAGGCGAGCGCCGCGCCAAGCAGTGCCTCGGCGGGGTCGGCGAGACTGTGGGAGAAATCGTCCGCCACCGAGCAACCGGGGAGCGGCACTCCCTCGGTTGTCACGGTGTTGTGCGGCGTGAACCCGTCCGGGTAGTTGCCGAAATCCTTGGCGTTGACGCCTTGGAATTGAATGGAAAAATAGGTGACGCCGCAGTTGTCGGCCGGATAGAAGCCGTAGGGCTTGCCGCACGTGGTCGCGCCGATCTCGATGACTTCAATATTAACGCCTTGCAAGCCGTTGATGATGGATTCACTGGCGGAACAGGTGCCGGCGGTCGTCAGAATTAACACCCGCGGCAGATTCAAGGAAGGTAAAGCCTGGCCGGCCGGGATCGACATGTCGAATCCTTGGGTCGTGTTATGAAAGCCGAGCGGGGTGAGGGCGGATTGCGTGACTGGATTGGTGGTCGGATACTTGCTGTTGAACTGGTCCAATTCGAAGGTTTTGCCGGTCGTCGGGACAGGCCCCGCGATCATGTAGGCGACTTCGCTCGCAATGTCGAGATAGCCCCCGCCGTTGTAGCGGATGTCGAGGACCAGATCGGTGACCCCGGCGCTTTTCAGCTGAGTGAACGCGGCCACCAGTTCGCTCTCGGCGGTGGCTATGTGATCGTTGAACAGCATGTATCCGACCAGGCCATTGGCGGTGGCAAGGGTGGTCACGTTTTGCACCGGCGTCTCGGTGATGTTGGCGGACACCAGCGTCACCGTGCGTGGCGCCGTAGCCCCCAGGTCCATCACGGAAAAGGTGTGGCTTTCACCCAGGGTTTTCGGCGTCAATCCCGCATTCAACGTGTCGATGCTGGCCTGATCGTTGGCATTCACCAAGTCGACACCGTCGACGGTAAGGATTTGCGCGCCGCGGGCCAGACTCGCCGGCGCTGTCGTGGCCGGAGATCCCGGCTCGGTATAGGCGATAACGACATTGCGCGGCGGTACGGCGGCAACGATCACGAAACTAGCCCCGTACCCTGCTTGCACACCACTCTGCGACAGCGATTCCCAGGTGGCAGTCGGGTAGGTGAAGTGAAATCTATCCTTGTCTTTGCCGGAGGCCGTGATGGCGGTGGTCTTCAGCACGTCGAAATAAGCCGCATCGCCGGCGAAGCCCGCCGGGTCTTGATCGGTGACTTCGCCGAACCACAGATACAGTTCATTGGTCCACGACCGCAGCCAGTTCTTTTCATCGAGCGCGTTGCCGGTGCGGTCCGGGTAGGTTTGCTGGGTGATCGGATCGACACCGGTGCGGGGGGTCATGCACATGGCCGCGAAACTCGAGGAGGGCGAAAACTGGCCCTGCACCCAGGACGGCGGCGCGGTGCCGGAGCCGCCGCCGGCCGGTGCACTGAAGCCTCCGCCGCCCCCACCGCCGCAGGCGGCCAGCAACGCGGCGGCCGGAATCAGGTTAAGAAGCCGGGTTTTCACTTGTATAGTCAGCATGCGTAACATCCCTGTTGAAGCCAAGGACTCAAATCTTACACCGTGTCATATTCGACGTCTGCGGAGCGCCACACATTGCGTAATACGCAAATGATTTGCTCCACAGTTAAATTTCAGTTTATATTCGCCCATGGTAATCCCGTCGAAAAAGCAGCGTCGCGCCAGCGAATCTCGTTAAACCCGCATGCCCTACCGACTACTTCGTTTCGGCGTCTCCCATAAGCACCCCGAACCGCGAATGTTCACCCGTCACGACTCGCTCAAGGCGGGTTATGACGTGGTCATCATCGGCGCGGGGGGTCATGGATTGGCCGCCGCCTACTATCTGGCGCGGGACCATGGGATTCGCAATGTGGCGGTGCTCGAGAAGGGCTACATCGGCGGCGGCAATACCGGCCGCAACACCACCATTATCCGCTCCAACTACCTCACCCCCGAGGGAGTGAAGTTCTACGACGAGAGCGTGCGCCTGTGGCAGGACCTGGCCACCGATTTCGATTTGAACTTGTTCTATTCGACGCGCGGCCACTACACCCTCGCGCATACCGATGCGGCCATGCGCACCATGCGCTGGCGGGCGGAGGTCAACAAGCATTACGGAGTGCACTCCGAAGCGGTCGATGCGGCCTTCGTGAAGCGCGGCATTCCAGCCATCGACATGAGCTGCGGCGGCCATGCGCCGATCTTGGGCGCCCTGTTCCATGCGCCGGGCGCCATTGCACGCCACGATGCCGTGGCCTGGGGCTATGGCCGTGGCGCCGACCGGCGCGGCGTGGAAATTCATCAGCAGACCGAAGTCACCGGTATTCGCCTGCAGGCGGGGCGCGTGATCGGAGTCGACACCACCCGCGGGTACATCGCCACCTCGAAGGTGTTGTGTGCCGTCGCCGGGTTCACGCCGCGAATTCTCGACATGGTGGACCTGCACACGCCGATTTACGTGCATCCGTTGCAGGCCATGGTGTCCGAGCCGGTGAAGCCCTGGCTCGATCCCATCATTGTCTCGGGTTCGCTGCACGTCTATGTGTCGCAGACCGCCCGCGGCGAACTCGTCATGGGTGCGTCGCTCGATCCGTATGAATTGCACGCCACGCGGCCGACCTTGGATTTCGTCGAAGGCTTGGCGTCGCATATGCTCGATATGTTCCCCTTCTTGAGCGAGGTGAAGGTCAATCGCCAATGGGCGGGTCTTGCCGACATGACGCCGGATTTCGCGCCCATCATGGGCCTCACGCCGGTCGAGGGCTTCTTTCTCGACGCGGGATGGGGCACTTGGGGATTCAAGGCGACGCCGGTGTGCGGCAAGACCATGAGCCACACCGTGGCGACGGGCCGCAACCATCCGCTGATCGAGGGCTTTACCTTCGATCGCTTTGCGCACTACCGCCTCACCGGTGAAAAGGGCGCTGCCTCGGTGGGCCACTGATGAAGGTGTTGGTGTGCCCGTTGAACGGTGCGCGTCCGGTATCGGAGTTCGCGTACGGCGGAGAGGTTCGCCCTATGCCAGACCCCGACACCTGTAGCGATGTCGAGTGGAGCAATTACGTTTTCAATCGCTCCGGGTCGCCTGGGGCGAAGTACGAGTGGTGGTGCCATATCGCCTCCGGATTCTGGTTCGTCGCCTTGCGCGACACGGCCCGTGATGAGGTGCTTGCCACCTATCCGGCCGAGGCGGTGCGGCGCGGCCTGCCGGGCGCTGCCTGATGATGTACCGCACCCAGGCTCAGGCCGGTGAATGGATCGATCGCACGATTGCGCTGCGCTTCACCTTCGAGGGCCGCGATTACCAGGGCTTTGCAGGGGACACGATTTCTTCGGCGCTCGCGGCGGCCGGCGTGCCGTATCTGGCCCGCAGCTTCAAGTACCATCGGCCGCGCAGCATCCTGTCCTTCGCCAATCACGACAGCAACAC
>JANYIY010000189.1 GCA_025358615.1 Gammaproteobacteria bacterium
GCCGTCACGGTGATTTCTTCGAGTGCGTCGCTGCCCGCCTCCGCCGCTGCGGCCATGGATCTCGCGCCCGGCAGCAGGCCCAAGACTGCTGCGATCGCAACTGAAAGCTTGGAATTCATTGCTCATCCCCTTCTTATGCGAACGTTATCAATCGCCCGCTCTCGCGCCGTCCTTACTGCAACGGAATCTCTCGGACATCCCAGCTTGTTCATTATCGCTGTAATAATTATACTAAGGTTGAGCGGACGTCAACTGCAATTACGCCGTCCGCATCAGAGGAGCAAGTAGTTTGGCTTTACGAATGGCCGGCTCGCCGGAGGACCGCAAGCAAACCATCGCCCGCGCCACCTGCCGCGCCATCGTCGAGCTAGGTTTGCATCGAATGAACCTGCGCGATATTGCTCGCGCGCTCGGCACCACCACCGGCCCCCTGCAACATTATTTCAGGAGCAAGGAGGAGCTGCTTCTCTATACCAAAAACTTGCTCATCGATGAACTACTGAATAATGCGCGAAAGGCGGGGCTAAAGCTTCAAGGGGGCGAGCGCTTGCGCGTGGTCTGCGAGCACCTCCTGCCCTTCTCGGAATCTGCACGCATAGCGTGGCTGGTGTTGACTGCATTCAACGGCCGTGCGATCGGCGACAAGCAATTAACCGCGATTCAAAATTCGCGCTACAGCAAGTGCCGGCAGTTCTTCGAACAGGAAATCGAGGTCGCCAAAGGTGCGGGTGTTGTACGCCGCTCGGTCGACACCGTTCTTGAAGCAATCGCGCTCGCCAGCTTCGTCGACGGCCTGGCGGTTCAGGTATTGTTTCTAAGCAGGGGTGAAACCAAACGAGCGAAGGATGAGCTGGTTCGGCAGTACCTGGAACGCAGTTTCGGTGTTGCGCGATGTGTCAAACCGCAGCCCCGACGGCGCCGCGCTCCGCAGGAAAATGCTGCGCCAGAAATGCCTCGCCGCGTTCGAGAATGAAGTAGCGAAACGCCTCCGCCGCCGGCGATAGGGTTTTTGCTTGATTGTTCACCACATGCCAGCGCCGCATGATCGGCAGTCCTTCGGCCTCCGGCGTCGCGATTAGATGATGATCGAGCTCCAGTCCCAGGGTATGCAACGACAACAGCGACACCCCCATGCCGGCCATCACGGCTTGCTTGATCGCTTCGTTGCTGGACATTTGCATCACCACGCGAGGTGTCAGGTGATGCGCGCGCATGTACTCGTCGAACACTGAGCGAGTGCCTGACCTCGGCTCGCGCACGATGAATCCTTCCCCCGACAACGCGCTCGCCGGCACGATTTCCATACCTGTGAAGTGATGCTCGATGGCGGTGACCAACACATGTGGATGCATGGCGAAGGGTTCGGCGCGCGTGGCATAAGCCTCCGGCGGCCGGCCCATGATGGCGAGCTCAATGTCGCCTTCCTGCATGAGGGTGACAATTTGCTCGCGATTATTCGCGACCTGCAACCGAATCTCGATGCCGGGATGTTCCTGCCGAAATTGCGCCAGCAGCCGGGGCAGAAAGTACTTGGCCGTGCTCACCATGCCGACGTCCAGCGGCCCGGTCTGCAGCCCACGAAAGCGCGCCACCAAATCCTCGGCGTCACGCATTGCCGAGAGCACGCGACGGGTGTGCGCCAGCATGTACTCCCCCACCATGGTCAGCGACACCTGACGGCTGGTGCGATCGAATAGTGGTAATCCCACTTCGAGCTCCAACTCCTTGATCTGCATAGACACGGCTGGTGCGGACAGCTTCAGTTCCTCGGCGGCACGAATGAAGCTCAGATGCCGGGCGACCGAGGCAAAGACCCGCAGCTGGCGCAGGGTGGCGTTCTTCATTAAGAAACACTTAACATTGTGGTAACAATAACTGACTGTACTCGAACGATCAATGCCCTCTACAGTCGGGCCTCAAGACACCCCTGCGAGGCTCCAGATGACTAAAATGGTCGACAAATCAACGGATGGCGTCATCAAGGACGCCAAAAAGCGCTACACGGCCGGGGTACTCAAGTACCGGCAGATGGGCTATTGGGACGCCGACTACATCCCCAAAGACACAGACACCCTGTGCCTGTTCCGCATCACCCCTCAGGACGGCGTCGACCCCATCGAGGCGGCTGCCGCGGTGGCCGGAGAATCCAGTACCGCGACCTGGACGGTGGTTTGGACCGATCGGCTGACCGCCTGCGACAGCTATCGCGCCAAGGCATATCGCGTTGAGCCGGTGCCGAATATACCGGGGCAATTTTTTGCCTGGGTGGCGTACGACATCATCCTGTTCGAAGAAGGTTCGATTGCCAACATGACGGCGAGCCTCATCGGCAATGTGTTCAGCTTCAAGCCCTTGAAGGCCGCGCGCCTCGAGGACATCCGGGTGCCCGTCGCCTATGTGAAGACCTTCAAGGGACCTCCGACCGGTCTGATCGTGGAGCGCGAGCGTTTGGACAAATTCGGACGGCCGCTGTTGGGTGCCACCACCAAACCCAAACTCGGGCTCTCCGGACGCAACTACGGCCGTGTGGTCTACGAGGGTCTGAAAGGCGGACTCGATTTCATGAAGGACGACGAGAACATCAACTCGCAGCCCTTCATGCACTGGCGCGATCGCTTCCAATGTCATGGACGCCGTCAACAAGGCAAGCGCGGCGACAGGTGAGGTCAAGGGTTCCTATCTCAACGTGACGGCCGGCACCGTGGAAGACATGTACGAGCGAGCCGAGTTCGCGAAGGAGCTGGGCTCGGTCGTGATCATGGTCGACCTTGTGGTCGGCTGGTCGACGATTCAAAGCATCTCCAACTGGTCGCGCAAGAACGACATGATTCTACACATGCATCGCGCCGGTCACGGCACCTACACGCGCCAGAAGAATCACGGCATCAGCTTTCGCGTCATTGCCAAGTGGCTGCGTCTTGCGGGAGTGGATCATCTGCATACCGGCACGGCAGTGGGGAAGCTCGAGGGTGATCCGATGACGGTGCAGGGCTACTACAACGTCTGCCGCGACAGCTACACCAAGCAGGATCTGCCGCGCGGGCTATTCTTCGATCAGGACTGGGCCGATCTGCGCAAGGTCATGCCCGTGGCATCGGGCGGCATTCACGCCGGCCAAATGCACCAGCTGCTGGATCTGTTCGGCGATGACGTTATATTGCAATTCGGCGGCGGCACCATCGGCCACCCGGGCGGCATTCAAGCCGGCGCCGTGGCCAACCGCGTCGCGCTCGAGGTGATGGTCAAGGCGCGCAACGAAGGGCGCGACATCAAGAATGAGGGTACGGATATCCTGCGCCAGGCGGCCAAGGGCTGCAGCCCGCTGCAGCAGGCTCTCGATACCTGGGGCGAGATCAGCTTCAATTACACCCCCACCGACACCTCCGATTATTCCGTCACCGCGACCGCAGCGGTTTAGTTTTCAAGGAGCACGCGCACATGATGACCAACCCGGTACGCCGCATAACTCAGGGTCAGTTCAGCTATCTGCCCGATTTGACGGACACGGAAATATCCATGCAGATCCAGTACGGACTCGACAAGGGATACGCATGGAGCGTCGAGTACACCGATGACCCGCATCCACGCAACACCTACTGGGAGATGTTCGGCATTCCCATGTTCGATTTGCGGGACGCCGCCGGCGTACTGCTGGAATTGAACAATTGCCGCAAGACTTTTCCGCAGTACTACATCAGGCTCATGGCATTCGACTCGACGCGCGGCGTTGAAACCATTGTGATGAGTTTCATCGTCAATCGCCCCGAGAATGAGCCGGGCTTCAGCTTGGTGCGCCAGGAAGCGCCAGGCCGCACCATCCGCTACACGGTGCACAGCTACGCCACGGATCGCCCCGAGACCGAGCGCGGCTCGCTCTGACCCTTATGGCCGCACCGCTCTACCAAATTCCGGGCCAAGCAGCGCCCTCGCCGCCCGCCGCGCCGGCTACTTCCGCTGCGAGCCCGGCTGAGGTGCAGGCCGCGCTCGCGGAAGGTGTGGTCGGCGCGCGCACGGTCGCCGAAGTTCTCGCGCAAAGCCAGGCCGACACGGTCATCGCCGAGCTCGAGCACGATCTCATCGGGCTCGCGCCGGTCAAAGGCCGCATCCGCGACATTGCCGCATTGCTGGTGATCGACAAGCTGCGCATGAACTTAGGATTGCAGGCGCAGGCACCCAGCCTGCACATGTCCTTCACCGGCAATCCGGGGACGGGCAAGACCACCGTGGCGCTGCGCATGGCGCAAATCCTGCACCGCTTAGGCTATGTGCGCAAAGGCCACCTGGTCGCGGTGACACGCGACGATCTGGTCGGCCAGTACATCGGTCACACCGCGCCGAAAACCAAAGAGGTGCTGAAGAAGGCCATGGGCGGCGTCTTGTTCATCGACGAGGCGTACTACTTATATCGCCCTGAGAATGAGCGCGACTATGGACAGGAGGCGATCGAGATTCTGCTGCAAGTCATGGAAAACCAGCGCGACGATCTGGTGGTGATCCTGGCGGGTTACAAGGATCGGATGGACACCTTCTTCCGCTCCAACCCCGGCATGAGCTCGCGCATTGCGCATCATCTCGATTTCCCGGACTACCCCGCCGGCGACCTGCTGCGCATCGCAGACAAGATGCTGGAATCGCAAAACTACCGTTTCGGGCGCGGGGCCCGCGCAGCCTTCGAAGAATACCTGCTGCGCCGCATTCCGCAGCCGCATTTCGCGAACGCGCGCAGCGTGCGCAACGCGCTCGACCGTGCCCGCCTGCGGCAGGCGAGCCGCTTGTTCGCGGATCGCGATCGTGTATTCACTCCCGATGATCTATCGATCATTGACGAGTCCGACATCCGCGCCAGCCGCGTGTTTCACATCGCCGCGCCGCAAGCACAGACCTGAAGGAATCACACCATGCACTTAGGACGAACGACGCTCTCGAAATTTCTGATCCAGCAACTGAACGGCATCAATGGCGCCACTGACTTGGGCGCGCTGCTGGTCGATGTCGCGGCCGCCGTCAAAGCCATTTCGGCTATGACCGCCAAGGGAGCGCTCGGCGGTTATCTCGGCGAGCTCGGCAGCAAGAATGTTCAAGGCGAGGCTCAGCAAAAGCTCGATGTGCTCGCCAACGATGTGATGATTCGCAGCTGCGAATGGGGCGGACTGCTCGCCGGCATGGCCTCTGAAGAACTAGAAGAGCCGTATCCGGTGCCGAGCGAATATACCCGCGGGCGCTACTTGCTGGTGTTCGACCCGCTCGATGGCTCATCGAACACGGACGTGAACGTGTCGGTAGGAACGATCTTCTCGGTGTTGCGCCACGACAATATTTTGCCGCCCGCCACCATCGACTACTTGCAGCCCGGGCGCAAGCAAGTCGCCGCCGGCTATGCCATCTATGGTCCCGCCACCATGCTGGTGGTCACCGTCGGCAAGGGTACACATGGCTTCACTTTGGACCGGGAAATCGGCAATTTCATCCTGACCCATCCGAATCTGCAGATTCCCACCGACACCAGCGAGTTTGCAATCAACACCAGCAATGCCCGATTCTGGGAGCCGCCGGTGCACCGCTAT
This sequence comes from Gammaproteobacteria bacterium, assembly GCA_025358615.1. Classification (GTDB taxonomy): domain Bacteria; phylum Pseudomonadota; class Gammaproteobacteria; order Steroidobacterales; family Steroidobacteraceae; genus Bog-1198. Next base: position 5,565 of record JANYIY010000189.1, read on the forward strand.
GTGACGGAATGCCAGGCCGGCAAGACCGGCGATCGCGCCCGTGACTTCAACATGCGCTGGATCGCCTCCATGGTCGCTGAGGCGCACCGGATTCTGATGCGCGGCGGCGTGTTCATGTATCCCAAGGACACCAAGGATCTGGCCAAGCCGGGCCGCCTGCGACTGTTGTACGAGGCCAACCCCATCAGCCTGCTGGTCGAGCAGGCTGGCGGCCGGGCCACCACCGGTCGCGAACCGTTGCTCGACGTCAGGCCTGAGTCGCTGCACCAGCGTGTACCGCTCATCTTTGGCTCTTACAATGAGGTGGCGCGCATCGAGCGCTATCATGCCGAGCACGCCAGCGGCGTCGATCGCCCGTATACCTCGCCGCTGTTCAACGAGCGCTCGATGTTCCGGCCCGAGGCGCGCCTATGAGCGGCAGGCATCCCGTCATCGCCGTGACCGGTTCCTCCGGCGCGGGAACTACGACCGTCATGAAGAGCTTCGCGCATATTTTCCGCCGCGAGGGTATCAAGGCTCAGGTCATCGAGGGAGATTCCTTCCATCGCTACGACCGCGTCGAAATGCGCGAGCGCGTGCGCATCGCCGACAGCGGCGCGAGCCCGCCCATCAGCCATTTCGGGCCGGAGGCGAACTTGCTGGCTGAGCTCGCGGACACCATGGGCGAATACGGCGCCACCGGTGGCGGCAAAGTGCGCCGCTACATTCACGATGCCGGCGAAGCCAAGGAACTCGGCGGTGAGCCGGGCACGTTTACCGACTGGAAGGACATCGCGCCGAACAGCGATCTGTTGTTCTACGAGGGCTTGCACGGCGGCTACCAACAGGGCGATACGGATGTCGCGCGGCATGTCGACCTGCTGATTGGCGTCGTCCCCATCATCAATCTGGAATGGATCCAAAAGCTGCATCGCGATCAGCATGT
>JANYIY010000234.1 GCA_025358615.1 Gammaproteobacteria bacterium
CAGATTTACCAGTATCTGCAGCACCTTGTGCTTGTCGACGGTGATGGCAGGCACCGCGGCGAAATCGCGCTGCAAGGTCACGCCATGGCGCACGAATGCGCCGGCATTCAAGCGCAGGCTGTCTTCCACCAGATCCGCCACGGCGATGGTCTCGGTGACGCCGCACAGCTTGGCATAGCTCTGCTGCATCGCCACCGTGTCCTTGATGTGCTCGAGGTTGTCGCGCAGCGAGGCGAGCTCTTCCAGCGCCATCTTTTGATCGCTCGTCAGCTGCTCGCCCAACGACACCAAGTATTCGGGTATGCGTTTGCCGCGTGCGTCATTGGCGATGAAATCTCCCACGCCGGCGCCCTTCTCGCGCAGCAGCGCCGCCAGACGGGTGACTCCCGGCGCCTTGGATTGCTTGACGCGTTCGATGACCAGACTTGCCGAAATGTTGACGCTGTTGAGGATGTTGCCGACATTGTGCAGGACGTTGGTCGCGACCTCGGCCATGCCTGCCTGACGCGAGGCGGTCATCAGCTGCTTGTGGACCCGTTCGAGCTCTTCGGCCGCTTCCTTGCGGGCGGTGACATCGCGCAAGAATTCGACCGAGTATTCGGGAGTGGCGTCGCTTTCGCGTAACAGCGCGGTGGTCGTGCGAACCCAGATGACCTTGCCGTCCTTGCAACGGTAGCGCTTTTCGAGATCCACGACTTGAATCTCGCCGCTCCACAGGCGTTCGAGCTCGCGCGTCACGCGGCTGGCGTCCTCCGCGCAGGTCAGGTCGCCAAGCGTCTTGTCGCCGAAGTCGCTCGGGTTGAAACCCAGCATGACGCAAAACGCCTGATTGAAACGCAAGAATTTGCCGTTGCGATCGGCATACACGATACCGAGCGGCGCTTGGTCGAATGTATTGTGAAACAGAGTTTCGGCGCGCCGTAAATCGTCGCGTGCCGCGACCAAGTCGGTAAAGTCGGTGATGGTGCCGACCCAGCCGGGCACATCGTTCGCGGCGACGACTTGCTCCGCGAAATGGCGTATCGCGCCGTCGCCGGTGAGCGTGCGGTAAGCGAATCGGCTCGGAATGCGCAGCCGGCAGAATTCCGTCCACGCCTGTTCCATGCGCAGCCGATCGTCAGGGTGGACCCGCTGCGCCCAGGTGTCCGTGCTCTGGTCGGGCTTGAGCCCGAAAATGCGGCGGTACTCGGGATTGCTGTAGCTCATGTTGCCGGCCGCGTCCGTGTGATAGATCGCGACCGGGGCGCTGTCGAGCAGAGCCTTGGCAGAGGTGGCGTCGGATGGCGGAGTGGGCGCGCCGGGCTTGGCGGCCAGCAGCACAAATTCGGATAAGCGCGAGCGCAGCTCGATACCAGCCACCGCCTGTTCGGCAAGCAGCAGCAGCGACCCGCGCTGCTCTGCGGACAGCGCGCGCGCGGCCGTTCCGTACACCGCCAAGGTGCCAAGCGCCTCGCCGCCCGAGGTGCGCAGAGCGCAGCCGGCGTAGGAACGTATGCCGAGCGCGCCGGTCACCGCTTGGAAATCCCGAAAGCGATCATCCGCGGCCGTGTCCGGCACTTCGAACAGGCCTTCGGCCTGCGTAGTATATTGGTCAAATGGTGCTTGGCGCGGCAGCCCCTCGGCAGGCAGTTCGGCGGTCGCCGTGAACCAGGCGTCGCGATATCCTATGACGGCCATCGAGGCGAACGCTGCTCCGCACGCCCCGCAGGCCAGCCGTGCAAGGCCGCTGAAAACGGGATCTGGGGCCGGCTTTGGCTGGGCGGCGCCTGCGGTCGAGGTGTGCGCTGTGGGCGTTCGAATGATGGGTTGCGAATTCATTAGCCTGGCATTCCCTTCAGCGCGCCCGTCGTTTGGCGCTTGTGCGCCGAATGTCATAAGTTATCGGCACATTTTGTATTATTTGAATATCACCACGGGTGGCGAATGCGTCACATCAACCGGTCCCAGTCGGCGAATTGCGTCGCAACTATGAGTATCCGGCATCCATGAGGGGGCGCTGCGCGTGAATACGGCCGGCGATGCCGTGGCATATGGGCCGTGGAACCCCGGCATCTGCTCGCAACTGCCCGGGAAATTGCAGCACCTCGCGACGATTTTTCGCGCCGAGAATGTCTTTACCAGTGTCGCCTCGGCCTTGGAGCTGCAGGGGCTCACCGGGTTCTCGCCGAGCCAGCTCGTGGTATTTCGGCCGCAGCGACTGGCTCTGCATGAATTGCTGATACGGGTGACCGCGGATTTCGCCGTGCCGGATGGTTCACGGATCGGCGACTTGGGAATCAACTTTCGCGAGATCGCGAGCCGCCTGTTCAAACGCCACCTTGCTCCGCAGATGCAGCAGATCAGTGCCGCGTATGTGGAGGTGCGGCGCGAGCTGCGCACGGCCATCGGGACGGCGCTGTCGGACGTGGCGCCGCAGCGGATGGCCGGCGCGTGGGGCCTGATCCAAATCGCCGCCTGCGAACGGCGCGCGAGTTCAAGCGAAGCCACGCAGCAAAAGACGGTGTACCGCTCGCTGGCGAGGGTCATGTCGGCACTGTTCGCCACTCAGGGTCACGCCTGGGGCACGCGTGATCTGATCGTGTCGATGGCGACCGATATGGCCTGCAACGACTACGGCAGCGATTGCATCGGCCGCGCCATCGAACCCCTGTTGCTGCAAGCGGCCCGCAGCGAAGATTATCGGCTGCTGCCGAGGCAGGAGCGCCCGGTGGTCATCAACACCAAGGGGCCGTCCGCTTCGGGCAAAAGCACATTGCGGCCGTTGCAGAAGAAACTAGCGGGCGACATCGGCGTTCAATGGAGCGATTTTGCGCTGATCAGCCCGGACATTTGGCGCAAGCAACTTCTCGACTACGGCTCGCTCGATGACGCTTATAAATATGCCGGAGCTTTTACCGCGCAGGAACTGCAGATCATTGACCAGAAGCTCGATCGCTATATGGCGAAAAAGCACCGCCGCGGCGACATGACGCACCTCTTGATCGATCGCTTTCGCTTCGACAGTTTCGCGCCCGATTCGGACGAGGCGGGCAGCAATCTGTTGACGCGTTTTGGGCAGACTGTGCATCTGTTCTTCATGATTACTCCGCCCGAGTCACTGGTCGAGCGGGCCTGGAAGCGCGGGCTGGAGTTTGGCCGATATAAGGCGGTGGATGACACTTTGGCGCATGCGGTGGAGGCGTACACCGGCATTCCCGATGTTTTCTTTACCTGGGTGTGCCGTAGCGACAAGCGCATTCAATTCGAGTTTCTGGATAATACGGTGCGCTTGGGCGAGCGCCCGCGCAGCGTTGCCTTTGGCGACAACGACACATGCAACGTACTCGATGTCAGCGGGGCGCTGAATATCGAACGCTACGGCCGGCTCAATGTCGATGCCGCATGTGAGGCAGCGCTGTACGCGGATCGGAGCCTGCTCGACGCGCCGCATAACACGGGATTCCTGCGACGCTGCATCGACGGATTTCGCCATGTCAATTTCGCGAATCAGGCCACCGGGCGAATTTATCTGCGCGTCGAGTCGGGCGTGCCCGTGTGCGTGGATGGCGCCCTGCTGCAGGCGGCGATAGCCGATGCAGACACCCTGAGCGGCATCAAGGCCGTTGCGCCCGGCGCGTTGCGCGGCGAGGCAGCGCACATGCCAAGCCCGCAGTATCTGCACAGCGGCACCGGCTCAGAAATAACGCTCGGTCAGTGGGGAGCCGATCAACCCAAGAAGTCGCAGTAGCGATCGACGTGAGCCGCAAGGTCCAGCGTGTGCTGCCGCGTAAGCCTCTCCGCCAGTTCGGTGTCGCGCCGCTCCAACGCTTCGATGATCTTCAGATGATCGATGATGGAGCGCGCGGCACGGTCGCTCTGGGTAATCGTCGCTCGGCGAATGGCACGCACGTGGATGAGGAGGTTGTGCGTGGCATCGATGATGGTCTGCGATCCGCCGAGCGCAATGACGGCCGTATGGAATGCGATGTTGGCATCGGAGTACTCATCCAGGTGCTCGGAAGGCGGCGAGTTCTGAAACTCGTCGAATAAATGCCGCAGCCTGGAGAGTTCCGCGTCGCTGGCGTGTTGCGTGGCGAGGCGTGCGGCCATGGACTCGAGCGCGGCCCACATCTGAATCATCTCAATCATTTCGCGCTTCGATTTGCGGATGATGTAGATGCCGCGGCGGGGGATGGTGCGAATGAACCCTTCCTGCTCGAGCAGCGACAGGGCCTCGCGTATCGGCGTGCGGCTGACCCCAAGCGCCGTGGTCAATTGCCGCTCGTCCAGACGCAGCTCCTGATTGGGATCATATATGTCCGTGTCCGCGATCGCGTTCTTCAGAAGCGCATAGGCTTGATCGCGCAGACTCGTCGCATTGAGCGGCGCCAGCGCGAGCGG
>JANYIY010000278.1 GCA_025358615.1 Gammaproteobacteria bacterium
CTCCCGATTTCCCAAGCAATCATCCATTTGCCTTTGCGCATCCCGAAGAGACGCGTGTCGGCGCAGTATTCGAAAAGGAAGCGCGCGCCCATCCTGCGGAGTCTGCATTTCGCATGCTGGCGGTCGGCGCCGACGGGCTCGCCGCGCGCATGCAGATGATCGAGGCGGCGCAGCAAACGCTCGATGTTCAATACTACATCTTCTCGGCGGATACCACGGGCCTTCTGCTCACCGGCGCGCTGTTGGCGCCGCCGATCGGGGCGTGCATGTGCGCGTCCTGCTCGACGATGGCGAGACGCCGCACGGCGATGAGCAGATTCTGGCGCTCGCGCCCACCCGCAGATAGAGGTACGGATCTTCAATCCATTTGCATATCGCGGGCACCTGCTCCTGGTGCGCTCCCTCGAGTTCCTTTTCGAACACCAGCGTCTTGACTACCGGATGCACAATAAACTGTTCGTTGCCGACAACGCGACCGCGCTGATCGGCGGCCGCAATATAGGCGATGCATATTTTCAGGTCGATCCCAACGCCCAATACGCGGACGATGATGTGTTCGTGGCAGGGTCGGTGGTCAGGAAGCTCTCTGCCACCTTCGACGAATATTGGAACAGCGATCTCGCCATACCCGCCGAAGCCCTGGTCGGCAGCAGGCCTTCCACGGACAAACTCGCGCGTCAGCGCCGGCGCTTGAACGAGCACCTGCAGGCCGCGCGGCAAACCGCTGCGGACTTCCTGAAACGCGCCGAACAAGGAGATCCCTTCGCCGGCATCATCGCCGGCCGATTGCCGGTGGTGTGGTCGCAATCGCAGGTGATATGCGATGGTCCGGACAAGAAGCAGGTCGTCAAGGGCGACACCGGCGGCAGGCTGATGTACGGGCCGATCGCCCAGGCGGCCAATGCGGCCACCTCCGAGCTCGTCATGGTGACGCCTTACCTCGTGCCCACCGCCGGGGAAATGCAGCTGGTGCACGACTTGCGCCAGAGGAAGGTGCGGGTGCGAATCCTGACCAATTCGCTGAATTCGACCAACGAATTGTCGGCACAAGCCGGCTACGCGCACAATCGCAGGCAGTTGTTGCGAGATGGCGTGGAACTCTACGAATTGCGCGCGATGCTGGGCAATAGCCGGGGCAGCGGTCAATCCGCGCAAATGTCGCGCTACGGCAATTATGGCCTGCACGCGAAACTGCGGATATTCGACGGGAAAAAGCTCTACGCCGGCTCCATGAATTTCGATCAGCGCTCGCGGCGGCTCAACACCGAGACCGGGCTCATCATCGACAGTCCCGATCTGGCGCTGCAGACCGCTGCGCGCTTCGAAGCGATGACCCAGCCGGCGAACGCCTATGCCGTGAGTTTGCGCTCGCCGGGCGCGGCGGATTCTGGGTTGCTCTGGCGGACGGAGGAAAACGGCAAAGCCGTTGAATACACACGCGAGCCCTCGCGATCCGTGTGGAGGCGCGTGGCAGTGCGGCTTTATGGCCTGCTGCCGCTGGACAGGGAACTATGACCGTGCGTGCGGTTCGCGCCTCAACTCTGGCGGCCGGGTTGCTATGGCTGGGCATTGCGCACGCCGCGCCGCCGCCGCTCGCGCGGTCGGAAATCGACAATCTGCTCACCACCATGGCCATGTCGGGTTGCGAATTCAACCGCAACGGCGGTTGGTACGACGCCAAGGCTGCCGCGGCGCATCTCAAGATCAAGTATCGTTATTTGCTGGCCAAGGATCTCATACAGAACTCCGAGGATTTCATCGAAAAAGCCGCCACCGTGAGCAGTATGAGCGGACGCCCCTATGCCATCCGCTGCAATGGTCACGAGCCGGTTCCGATGGGTCAGTGGCTGCGCATTCTGCTCTCCCACCTCCGCGAGCCGCACCCGAATCCGCCGCTGCCTGAGCCAGGCAAGTAGGCGCCGCGCGGCCGCATCGCTACTTGCCCGGGCGCGATGCTTCAGTTGCCGGAACTGCTGGTGCGCCGGATGAATCCCACAACGCTGTCGTGCAGCAGCTTCAGCGATGAGTCTTTGGCGTAGACCATGTGACCCGAGTCGTAGAACTTGTACTCGATATTCGCCTGAAGGTTTTGCGGAATCGGCAGGTGATGCATTTCATACACACCTTGATAGAAGGGCGTTGCCAGATCGAAATAACCGGCGTGCAACTGAATCTTCAAGTTCGGGTTGATCTTCATCGCGTTGGCCAGATCGGGCATCACGTTTGATCCCTGGCGCGAGGTTCCCGGCTGGGATTGCCCGGGTTGCTGGTGCTGGAAATTCCAGGTTCTGAAGGTCGGGATACTGGGCTTGAAGGCCTTCCCATCGCCATAGTGTAGATCCTTGCGCACATATTCGTTCAGCGCGGAGACATAGGCCGAGCTCAGTGCCGTTGCCTGCGGATCGTAGTCGGCGCGCTGGGCCAAGGGGTCGATCTCGGGACCGGAGAACCGAGTGTCAAGGCGGCCGGTCGTCATCCCGTCGCCGCCACGCAGATTTTGGCGAAACTCACCGCCGTCGATGCGCAGATCTGCCCTGAGAATGTAGTCGACGGCGAGCCCGGTGTATTGATGAAGCTTCTCGGCTATGGCGCCCCGTTCCGCCACGCTCAAGTCGGACCCGGCCGCCAGCGCCCGCCCGTAATCGCCCATGGCGAATTGCTCGACCTCGGTCAACAAGGCTTCGAGGTCCTTGTGCTCCCCGGGAAGTTTCTTGTGGTACCACGCGGTGGCTGCGTACGTCGGCAGCACGGTTTGATAAGGAAGATCGATGCCCGGATTGCCGGTGGGGCGATCGGGGCTCAAATCGAAGTTGAGGATTTGCGAGAGCAGAATCACCCCGTTGAAATCGATGCCGCGATCGGCTTCCAATTGATTGATCAATACCGCCGAGCGCGGCGTGCCGTAGCTCTCGCCGAACAAATACTTGGGAGAATTCCAGCGGCCGTATTTCGTCAGGAACTGCGAAATGAACTCGGCAAAGGCGTAGGCGTCCTGATCGACCCCATAGAATGCCTTCTCCTTGTCCTTGCCGGCGATGCGGCTGAAGCCCGCGCCGGGCGCGTCGATGAAGACGAGATCGGTGGCATCGAGCAGGCTCGACGCATTGTTCACCAGCGAGTACGGCGCAGCCGGCGTGTGCGCATCGGTGGCCGTGACGATACGTCGCGGTCCGAAGGCGCCCATGTGCAGCCACAGCGTCGCAGAACCTGGACCGCCGTTATAAACGAATGTCACCGGCCGGGCGCCGCCGTTCTTGAAATACGCCACATAGAAAATCGAGGCTACGGCGGCTGGATTCTTCGCGTCCGGCCCGTCCTCCGCAGACTCGCCGCCTGCCTTGTCAGCCTTCGGCTCGCGCGGCACGTCGTCCCAGTCCTTGGGGTGTACGACAAGGGTTCCTGCGACGGCCTGATAGGCGATGGTCTGGCCGCCGACGCTGACCGTGCCGTTGCTGGATATTGCCTCGGGCTTGAAGGGCTCGAACTTGCTGTCCGCCTTGTCCGATGCGTTCTCGGGCTTCTTGTCCGATGAATCGGGCGCGCCCTGCGCTGCGAGCAAGGATGCGGACGCGGTCATTGCCAGCGCCAACCCCAACAATGCCCGCCCTGTGAAACCTCTCATGCCTTTCACCCGCATTCCATTAGTGACATTGTTTGAGCTCGAACCATTCGCGCAGCGCCGTGAGCCCCGCGGCGACCTGCTTGCGACCGAAGCCCACCCGCAGGCAGTTCTCGGGCACCGGGCCCAATTCCGAGCGGTACAGGCTTGACGGTAGAAACAGCACACCGGATTCCTCGACCAGGCGGCGTGTGAATTCTTCGACTCCATCCGCACCCTTGTAGCGAATGAAGCCCACGCACCCGCCGTCCGGCTCGCGCCAATCGAACACATGCCGGTAGTCCGCGAAGAAGCCGTTCAACAAGGCGATATTGTCGCGCACGATTTGGCGATTTCTCGTCAAGATCGCCGCTCGCGCCTTGAGCGCAATTCGCGCCAGCATCTCCGACGGCGCCGAATTGCAAATCGACAGAAAGTGCTTGAATCGCTCGAAGCGCAGCAGCATTGCGCGGTCCTTGCAGGCCAGCCAGCCGATCCGCAGGCCGGGTAGTCCGTAGGCCTTCGACATCACGTTGAGCGAAATGCCGCGCTCGTAGACATCGACCGCCTGCGGCAGACGCAGGCTCGGATCACGTTCGATCAATCGATAGACCTCATCGCTGAACAGCCAAATGCCGCGGCTGCGGCACATCTCGACAATGGCGTCCAAAGTGGCGCGAGGAATGATCTTGCCGGTGGGATTATTGGGAAAATTGATCGAAATCAGCTTGGTATTCGGCCGCAGTGCCGCACGCAGCAGGTCAAGATCCAGATCCCAGTTGCGCTCAATATCGAGCGCCACGCCGCTGACCTCGCAGATGCTCAGCGGCACCGTTTCGGCGGCCTGATAGTTCGGCGTGATGACGATGGCATGATCTTGCGCGCTGAGCAGCACCTGCATCGCGATATAAATTGCCTCCTCGGCTCCGGCAAAGCAGAGCAGGTGTTCGGGTCGAACCGTATCGTAGGTATTGGCAATCTCGGCGCGCAGACTCGGCGAACCGAAAGTCTCCGTGTAGCCGAGCCCAAGCCCCTCGAACTCCGCGCGATCCTCCGCGCTGCCGAGCGCGAGGAGTTCGGCAAGCCGCATGTTCTCGGCGTCCGATCCTGTCAAATTGTACTTGGCGGCGAACTCCCACTTCGAAAAGTAGACCTCGAGCGCGAAATCCCTCACCCGTCACCGCCGATCAAACGCACTTCACACTGCGGGTACGCGATGCCGATGCCGCGGCGGCGCAGTTCCTCGACCAACGACACATTGAGATCGCCCGCGATGGCACCGTAGTCCGCGACTTGAACCCACGGTTTGATGGCGATCTGCACCGCCGAATCAGCCAGAGCGGCCACCTGAACCACGGGCTTAGGATCGGCGAGTACGCGCGGATTGGCCCGCACCAAATCGCCTATGGCACCGAGCGCGACGGCAAGATCGGACTCGTAGGCGATGCCGACACGAATATCGGCCTGGCGGATGCGGCCGTAGTTATGCAGGATCTCGCCCACCACCTTGCGGTTGGGCACGATGATTCGGGATCGATCGGCATGGGTCAACACCGTATTGAACAGCGCGATGGCCTCTACCTGACCCTCGACACCGACGATGGAAATGTATTCGCCGACCCGGTACGGCTTAGTGAAAATGATCGTCAGGCCGGCCACCATATTGCTCAATACGCCCTGAGTTGCCAGCGCGATGCCGGCGCCGGCCACGCCCAGTCCGGCAATCAGCGGCAATAGCTCCACCCCGAGATTCTGCAATGCCATGATGACGAACAAGCCGATCACGAGCAGGCGTGCCACGCGGCTCAGCAGTTGCCGGACGGGGGGTTCAAGATCCAGTCTGTTTAGACCCCGATCCGTCGCTCGAGCGACCCAACCGGCGACGAAAAATCCAACCATCAATATCAACAACGCGACCAGCACCTTCGGCCCGAACCGAACGGCGAGATCGATCAGAGTGTCTTTGGCGTGCGCCAGCGGGTCGAGTCCGTTATTCATTGAATTCCCCCTTGAGCCGCGGGAACGGCTCACATCCCATGTCGGGAGTATATCGCGGCCGGCTGGCGGCTAGGCCGCCGCCTTGTCGAGCCTGGCCAAGCGCGCCATCCACCAGCTCACCGCGACGATCATGAGGGTGACCACCGTAATGGTGATGGTGGCGAGCACATTGATTTCGGGGCTGACGCCTAAGCGCACTTTCGAAAACACCACCATGGGCAGGGTGCTGCTGCCCGGCCCCGAAGTGAAGCTCGAAATCACCAGATCGTCCCACGACAGAGTGAAGGCCAGCAGCCAGCCCGACAGGATGGCCGGGAAAATGATCGGCAGCGTAATGACGAAGAAAACCTTGAGCGGCCGCGCGCCCAAATCCATGGCCGCTTCCTCCAGTGCCGTATCGAAGGTCGACAGGCGCGAATTGACGATCACGGTCACATAGGCCATGCAGAAGGTCATGTGCCCGATGGTCATGGTGGTGATGCCGCGACCCGCGGGCCAGCCGATCAATTGTTCCAGAGCGACGAACAGCAACAGCAGCGACAAACCGGTAATGACCTCGGGCATAACCAGCGGCGCGGTAGTCATGGCATTGAGCGTGAAGCGACCCCTGAATTGGTGGAACCGCGCCAAGCCGAATCCGGCCAAGGTGCCTAAGATCACCGAGCCCGAGGCGTTGATGACCGCGACTTTCAGAGAAATCCAGGCGGCATCCAGAATCTCATCGTTGTTGAGCAGCGAGTAGTACCACTTCAGTGTCGGCGAATTCACCGCATCCCATACCGTCACCAGCTTTGAGGCGTTGAATGAGAACACCACCATCGACAGGATGGGGATGTACAGGAATGCAAAGCCGAAGCCTAGGCAGGTGAGAATGAAGTACGAGCTCTTGTAGTTCATCGTGCGCCGGCCGATTCGCGCGCCTGCACGCTCTGGTACCACATCATGAAGGGCACCAAGAGAATCAGCAGCAAGATCGCCACCGCGCTCGCCACCGGCCAGGCGCGATTGGAGAAGAATTCATCCCACAGCACGCGGCCTATCATCAACGCATTGGGACCGCCCAACAGCGCCGGTATGACGAACTCACCCACCGCCGGAATGAACACCAGCATAGAGCCTGCCAAGATTCCGTTGCGCGACAGCGGCAGCGTGATTTTGTAGAACGCCTGCCACGGACGGCACCCCAAGTCTTCCGCCGCCTCGAGCAATTGCCAGTCCATTTTTTCGAGATTGGCGTACAGCGGCAGAATGAAGAACGGCAGATACGAGTACACAATGCCGACGTACATGGCAAAGGGCGTGTACAACATGGTGAGCGGTTCATGGATGAGGCCAAGCGAAATCAGCACATTGTTGATCACGCCATTGGCCTTCAACAGGCCGATCCAGGCGTACACGCGCAGCAGCAGCGACGTCCAAAACGGCAGGATCACCAGCAACAGGAGCAGGTTGCGCGTAGCCGGCTTGGCGCGCGCAATGCCGTAGGCCATGGGGTAGCCGACGAGTATGCATAGCACCGTGGAAATGAACGCGACTTTGATCGAGTTCAAGAACGCATTGATGTACAGGCGATCGGTGAACAGGAAAGCGTAGTTGTTGAAATCGACCTTGATGGCGAGAGAGTTCTTGCCCACCCATTCCAGCAGAGGCTTGTAAGGCGGGATGGCGAGGTCGATGTCCGAAAAGGATATTT
>JANYIY010000294.1 GCA_025358615.1 Gammaproteobacteria bacterium
GCCTCGCGACGCCGCAAATCGCCTCAGCCAGATCGCCGCCGCACTCCAGTGGGATCGCGGCCGGTGGATTTGGTTGCTTGTCATACTGCTGTCGCTGGACGCGGTGTTGGGTCTTGGCGACAGCGTCGGTCAGCTGTTGCGCTATGATCGCAGCGCTATCGCGGCCGGCGGCTGGTGGCGGTTGCTCACAGCCCACATCGTGCATCTCGATGCGCATCACCTTATTCTGAACGAGTTGGGGCTGGTGCTGATGTGGTCGCTGTTTGCGCAGGACTACGACCCGGTCGAGTGGTGCGCCATCGTGCTGGCCGGTGCATTGGCGATCAGCTCCGGCCTGTGGTGGCTGAGCCCGCGCGTCAGCTGGTACGTCGGGGCGTCCGGGATACTTCATTCGGTGATGGCCGCGGGAGCCGCGAAGCACTTGGCGACGCGCGCCTGGGATCGATGGATTTTGATCGTCGGGTTGAGTGCGAAGCTGGCATGGGAACGATGGGGTGGCGCCACGGCTCCGTTGATCGTGGTCGACGCGCACCTGTATGGCGCACTCAGCGGTTTCATCATGGGGGCTGCACTGTCGCTGCGGATCGCTATAATTCGACACCGCTCCCGTACCTTAAGGCCTTAAGTCCATGTCACTTGCATTCGTTTTCCCCGGCCAAGGATCGCAGTCCGTCGGCATGATGAGCGCGCTGGCGAAAGTCTCGCCGGTGATTGCCGCAACCTTCGCGGAGGCGTCTGCGGTGCTCGGCTACGATCTATGGCAGCTATGCCAGGAAGGGCCGCCCGAATTGCTCAACTCGACCGAACGCACGCAACCGGCGATGCTGACGGCGGGAGTGGCGACCTATCGGCTGTGGCGTGAGCGCGGCGGCGCGCAACCCGAGATGATGGCGGGCCACAGTCTCGGCGAATTCACCGCGCTGGTGGCGTCCGGTGCACTCAGTTTCCAGGACGCAGTGGATTTGGTCAGGTATCGCGGCGAATTGATGCAGGCGGCGGTGCCGCCGGGCCAGGGCGCCATGGCAGCCATTCTTGGTCTCGAGGACATCGATATCGATGAGGCATGCCGCGAAGCGTCACAGGGGGAGGTTGTCGAGGCGGTCAATTTCAACGCGCCCGGCCAGGTGGTGATTGCGGGCGACGCCGCGGCGGTGGCACGCGCCATCGAAATCGCCACCGCCAAAGGCGCGCGCCGCGCCTTAGCCCTGCCCATCAGCGTGCCCGCGCACAGCTCGCTCATGCAGCCGGCGTCGGAACAACTACGCCTGCGTCTCGAAAACACGGCCTTCGCGCCGAATCCCGCGATCGCGGTGTATGGCGTCGACATCAGAACGCATGCTACGGCGGAGGGCATTCGGGTCGGTCTGGTCAAGCAGCTGTACACGCCGGTGTACTGGGCGGCGACGGTGCGCACCATGGTTGCCGCCGGTGCGACCCATATCGTGGAATGCGGCCCGGGCAAGGTATTGACGGGCTTGAACCGGCGGGTCGACAAGAACCGCGATCTCAAGATGGCGGCGCTGCAAGATCCGCAGAACTTCGACGATGGGCTGGCCACTTAACGAGGATGGGTAATATGCTGAATGGAGAGATCGCCCTGGTGACGGGCGCTACGCGCGGTATCGGTGCGGCCATCGCCGAACGCTTGAGCCGGGACGGGGCGCGAGTCATCGGCACCGCCACGACGCCGGCAGGGGCCGCGAAGATCGGCGAGAGCCTGGCGGCGCATGGTGGTCGTGGCGCGGTTCTCGACGTGGTGAAGCCCGAGTCGATCGCGGCGCTGATCGAGGACATCGAAGCCAAGGAAGGGGCGGTGGGAATTCTCTGCAATAATGCCGGCATCACCCGCGACACCTTGCTATTGCGCATGAAAGAGGCCGATTGGGATGCCGTGCTCGACACCAACCTGGCGTCGGTTTTTCGGCTGTCCAAGGCCGTATTGCGCGGCATGATGAAGGCACGCAAGGGACGCATCGTCAGTATTACTTCGGTCGTGGGCTTCACCGGAAACCCAGGGCAGGCCAATTATGCGGCTGCCAAGGCGGGCATCATCGGCTTCACCAAATCGCTCGCCCGGGAGGTGGGCTCGCGCGGTATAACCGTGAATGCCATCGCACCGGGCTTTATCGATACGGACATGACGCGGGCCCTGGCCGAGGCGCAGCGCGCCGCCTTGAATGCGCAGATTCCCTTGGGACGTCTGGGCCAGCCTGCGGATATCGCCGCCGCGGTGGCCTTCCTCTGTTCCCCCGAGGCAGCGTATATCACCGGCGAAACCCTGCATGTAAACGGCGGGATGTACATGCCTTGAGGTGTTTTGGGCCCTCACTCGCGCGCTTTTGTCAATATGAATGGAGCTGACCATAGGTCAAATGTGCGTCCTAGGTAGCCGCCGTCGCCGGGTTCACATAAAATACGCGCCCGGCGATTCCTTGAAGGCTGGTCGCGGGCTTGAGTCAGTTCAGTGTGCATACATAGTAATTCCGAGAGGACACCATAACGATGAGTACTGTTGAGCAGCAGGTTAAGAAGATCGTGGCCGAACAGCTGGGCGTCAAAGAAGAAGAAGTCACGAATGACGCCTCATTCGTTGACGATCTGGGCGCAGACTCGCTGGACACGGTTGAACTGGTGATGGCGCTCGAGGAAGAATTCGAGACGGAAATCCCCGACGAGGATGCCGAGAAAATCACCACGGTTCAGCAGGCCATCGACTACATCAATTCGCACAAGGGTAAGGCCTGAAGCCCATTGGGTAGCGTGGCAATGCCTTCGCCCGTCGGGCCGAGGCAGACTATGCATTTCCTCGTGAGGAGCTGCGGTTGAGTAAACGACGCGTCGCTGTTACGGGTCTTGGAATCGTCTCGCCGGTGGGCAATGATGTGGCGAGCGCTTGGGGCTCGATCCTCGGCGGCCGCAGCGGCATCGCTGCGGTGGCGCGGTTCGACACCAGCCACTTTCCGACGCATTTCGGCGGCGAGATCCGCGGGCTCGATCTCGAGCCCTATATGAGCACGAAGGACGCGCGCCGCATGGATGCCTTCATGCAATACGGTGTGGTGGCCGGCATGCAGGCCATGCGCGATTCCGGATTGCAGGTGACGGAGGCGAATGCCGATCGCATTGGCGTGCTGATGGGCTCCGGAATGGGCGGACTCGAATCCATCGAGGGAGCCTACGACAAATATCTCGAAAATCATTCGCCGAAGAGAGTGTCGCCCTTCTTTATCCCGGCCAGCATCATCAATCTGGTGAGCGGGCACCTGTCGATCGCATTCAGGGTCACCGGTCCGAATCTCGCCGTCGCCACCGCCTGCACTACATCGACTCACGCGCTGGGCTTGGCGATGCGGCTGATTCAATACGGCGACGCAGACGCCATGCTGGCCGGCGGTTCGGAAATGTCTACCTGTCCCACCGGCATGAGCGGCTTTGCACAGGCCAAGGCCCTGTCACAGCGCAACGATGATCCGCCAGGGGCGAGCCGCCCCTGGGATAAGGACCGCGACGGCTTCGTCATGGGCGACGGAGCCGGTGCGATGATGCTCGAGGAGTATGAGCACGCCAAGGCGCGCGGCGCGAAAATCTATGCTGAGATCGTCGGCTTTGGCATGAGCGGCGATGCCTTTCACGTCACTGCACCACCGGCGGACGGCGAGGGCGCCCGCAAAGCCATGGCGAAGGCGCTGGCCGATGCGAAATTGAATCCGCAGCAGGTGCAGTACGTCAATGCGCATGCCACCTCGACCGAACTGGGCGATCGCGCGGAAACACTGGCGATTCGCCGTGCATTCGGCCCTGCGGCCGATAAGTTGGCCGTCAGCTCGACCAAATCCATGACCGGTCATTTATTAGGTGCGGCCGGCGCGGTGGAGGCGATTTTCTGCGTGCTCGCCTTGCGCGATCAAGTCGTGCCTCCCACCATCAACTTGCACACGCCGGGCGAGGGTTGCGATCTCGACTACGTGCCCAACACCGCGCGCAAGATGCCGCTTGAATACGTTCTGTCCAATTCGTTCGGGTTCGGTGGCACCAACGGTTCGCTCGTTTTCCGCCGAACTTGAGCCACTGGCTCTTATCGAGAAGTTTCCGGCGGCGTATCCCGGGCTTCTCGAGAGCGGCGGCATGGCGGCCGGCGTATCGGGGGCCGGCTCCCGGTACGCCGGCCGCCGCTTCGATATCTTGCCCATGGCTGGCGGCGAATGCTTGCGGCTCGGTTCGGACGGCCGGTTGTCCGGACCCTACGCGGGTACTTCCAGTTTTCTGCAGGCCTTGGAGCAGTGGTGGAGCGCGTTGCGCACCCCCGAGACGTCACCGGCGCTGCCCTTCATAGGCGGCTGGCTGCTGTACCTAGGCTACGAGCTGGTGTCGGAAATCGAGCCGCGGCTGCGGCTGCCGCGCAGTCCCGACCCCATTATCGCACTGGCCATTCGCACGCCGGCCGCCTGGATTCGTGACCGGGCCACCGGAAAGGCGTGGTTGGTCGCCGAGCCCGGGCACGAGCGCCTGCTCGAGGAATTCGAACAGCGAGTGCGGGAGTTGCATGCGCCGGCCGCAGGCGGTGTCGAATCC
Organism: Gammaproteobacteria bacterium; assembly: GCA_025358615.1. Taxonomy (GTDB): domain Bacteria; phylum Pseudomonadota; class Gammaproteobacteria; order Steroidobacterales; family Steroidobacteraceae; genus Bog-1198. The sequence goes on from JANYIY010000294.1 coordinate 4,573, forward strand.
GGCATCTGGGGCGCCACCTTTCGCATCGAGGAGGACGCAGCCGAGACCTTTCTTGCCGCTGTGCACCGTGCACTCGAGTACATCGCTGCCGGTGATGTGTACCAGGCGAATTTGTCCAGGGGCTGGCGGGCTATCCCAAGCTCGCCGATAGATCCCGTAGTGATCTATCGGCGGCTGCGTGCCACCAATCCCAGTCCCTTTGCCGCGCTGCTGCGCTACGAAGACTTTGCGCTGTTAAGCTCTTCGCCCGAGCGGCTGGTGTCGATCCGGGGCGATACCGTTTCCACGCGCCCGATCGCCGGCACGCGGCCGCGCGGCGCCACGCCGCAGGCCGACGCCGCGCTGATACGCTCGCTGCTCGACAACGAGAAGGAGCGTGCAGAGCACGTCATGTTGATCGATCTGGAGCGCAACGATTTGGGAAGAGTGTGCGCCGGCGGTTCGGTGCGGGTCGATGAATACATGAGCATCGAAACCTACGCGCACGTGCATCATATCGTCTCGAACGTCAGCGGCCGGCTGCGCAATGACGTGTCACCCATCGGCGTGATCCGCGCGCTGTTTCCGGGCGGTACCATCACGGGGTGTCCCAAGGTGCGCTGCATGGAAGTCATCGCCGAGCTCGAAGGCACCGGGCGCGGAGCGTATACCGGATCCATCGGCTACTTGAATCGCGACGGCAGCTGCGATCTCAATATCCTGATTCGCACCATCACCGCTCAGGGTGGCGTGTTCAAGTTTCGCGCCGGAGCCGGAATCGTGGCGGATTCCAATCCTGAGCAGGAACTCGCCGAGACGCGTGCCAAAGCCGAGGGCTTGTTGCGGGCGCTGGCTCCGTGAGCACCTGGATCAATGGCCGGAAGGGCACGCGGATCGATTATCGCGATCGCGGCTTGCAATATGGCGATGGCGTCTTCGAGACCATGCGGGTGCGGGGCGGCGAGGTGCGGTTGCTGCAGTATCACCTGGAACGGCTCTACGCCGGATGCCGCCGTCTGCAGATCGAGCTTCCCGCACTGCGTGTACTGCGGCGCGAAATTCAGAGCGCCGGCGGCGGGCGCCGCGCAGGCATATTGAAACTCATTGTCACTCGCGGACCGGGCGCGCGCGGTTACCGGCCGACCGGTCTCGAGTGCTGCACACGCATACTCTCGCTGCATGCCGTACCGCCAAGTGTGCGTGCGTTGCCGGGTGCGCAGAACTCGATGCGTGCGGCGGTGCGGGTACGCCTGTGCACGACGCCGCTGGGACTGAATCCAGCTCTCGCGGGTCTTAAGACGCTCAATCGCCTGGAGTCGGTGCTGGCGCGCGCGGAATGGCGCGATGGGCGCGTGTGGGAGGGATTGATGCGGGACATGGATGAGAACATCGTCTGCGGTACCATGTCGAACCTATTCTTGAGGACCGGCTGCTTGCTGTTGACGCCGGCACTTGATCGATGCGGTGTCGCGGGTGTAATGCGCCGCTGGATATTACAGGCCGCCGGCGGCGTCGGGCTAAGGCCGGTCGAGCGCCGCGTGCGATGGCAGGACTTGACCACTGCCGAGGAGGTGTTCATGAGTAACGCCGTCGTCGGGTTAAAATCGGTGACCGTGATCGAGCGCGGCCGGGAGCGGCTCAAGTTCACGTCGTTCGAGGCGGCGAACCAGCTCCGTATTCGCTTGGATCTGTTGTGAACCGAGCCTGGTCTTTCGGACTGGTGGGTGGCGTGTTGCTGCTGGTCGCGGCCGCGGCACCGCTCGTCTGGTTCGAGGTGCGCAGCCTCGATGAACCGGTGCGGCTCGCGGCGCCGCTTCGATTCAAGGTCAACCCGGGGGCGAGCTTCGCCCGGGTGGCGGCAGAATTGGCCGGGCAGGGCGTGATCGGCCATCCGCGGGCCTGGGTGTTATATGCACGCTGGTCGCGGCTCGCGCCCGCGGTCAAAGCCGGAGAGTATGAAATCCAGCCGGGCATCACGCCGCGTGAGCTGTTGGCGAAAATGGTAAGCGGCCAGGTGCTGCTGCACTCCTTTACCATCATCGACGGCTGGAGAGTGGAGGATATGCTGGCGGCCTTGCGGCACAATCCCGATATCACGACTACGCTGGCCGAGACGGCGCCGAATCTCATGGACAAGCTTGGCTCTCCCGGCGTGGAACCCGAGGGCCAATTCCTGCCGGAGACTTATCGCTTCATCGGCGGCACGACCGACTTGGAACTTCTGCGACAGGCACACGTCGCGCTCGAGCAGGAATTGAACGCGGCTTGGGCGGCACGTGAGGCGACGTTGCCCCTGCAAAGCTCGCGTGAGTTGTTGATCATGGCGTCGATCGTGCAGAAGGAGAGCGGCTTGCCGCAGGAGATTGGCAAAATCGCCGGACTGTATCTGCATCGTCTGCGGCTGGGGATGCGCTTGCAGGCCGATCCCACGGTGATCTATGGCATGGGTGAGCGCTACGACGGTGATATTCGCACGGTGGATCTGCGCACCGACGGCCCTTATAACACCTATACGCGCGCGGGCCTGCCGCCCACTCCGATCGCACTGGCCGGCGCGGCGGCCATTCGCGCGACCGCGCATCCAGAGAAAACCGAGGCTATTTATTTCGTCGCCTCGCCTAAGGACGACGGCAGCCACGTATTTTCCGCCACGTTGGAGCAGCACAACGCGGCCGTCGCGTCCTATGTAGCGCATCAGCGCCGCAAGGCGGCGGGAGGGTCGGCCCGATGAGCGCGATGGCGGGGCATTTCTTGACCATCGAAGGGATCGAAGGCGTGGGCAAGACCACGCAAGTGGCGCGCCTCTCCCGCGCGTTGCGCGAGCGCGGCATCGATCACGTGGTAACGCGCGAGCCCGGCGGTACGCCCTTGGCCGAGAAGATACGCGACATCGTCTTGAATAATGTGGGCGGCGAATCTCTGCCGGCAACGGCGGAGCTGCTGCTGATGTTTGCCGGCCGCGCAGTGCACCTGGCCAATCACGTAGAGCCAAATTTGCGCGCCGGCCGGTGGGTGGTGTGCGATCGTTTCACCGATGCCACCTATGCATATCAGGGTGGCGGCCGTCGCTTGACTATGGACATCATCCGGCAGCTGGAAGTCATGGTGCAAGGCACGCGCCGGCCCGACTTGACCCTATGGCTGGATGCGCCGGTGGAGCAGGCGCTCAAGCGGGCGCGCGAACGAAATTCCGGCGGCGCCACGGATCGCTTCGAAAGCGAGCGCGCCGAGTTCTTCGAGCGCGTGCGCGAGGTGTATCGCGCGCGCGCCGCGGCGGAACCCAACCGGATCCACGTGATCGATGCGGCCCAATCCGCTGACGCAGTCACGGCGCAAATGCTGCAAGCGTTGGAGAAGCGATCATGGATTACTTGAGCGCCGATTCCCTGCCGTGGCTCGGTGGTGCGCAAACACAGCTGCGCTCTGCCCTTAAATCGCTACGGCTGCCGCATTCCCTGTTGCTGTTGTCCGCGCCCGGGCTCGGTGCGGAGCTACTGGTGAATTGGATCACGGCTCTCGCCCTGTGCGAGTCGGTGGGTGACAGACCGTGCGGCGTGTGTGCCTCCTGTCAATTGCTACGTGCGGACAGTCACCCGGATTCGCATTACGTGCGGCTCGAGGAAGATGCGCAGCAGATCAAGGTCGACCAGGTGCGCGCCCTGATCGAGGCGCTGACGCTCAAGAGCTATCGCGGCGGCTACAAGGTCGGGGTCATCGAGGGCGCCGAGTCGCTCAATGCCAACGGCGCGAACGCCTTCCTAAAGACGCTGGAGGAACCCACGGCCGACACGATGCTGATTCTGATCGCCAGACCCAGCCACCGTCTGCCGGCGACCATCGCCAGCCGCTGTTTGCGCATGACCTTGCAGCCGCCTGCCGCCGATGTGGCCGTTGCCTGGATGAAGGCGCATGCGCTAGCCGAGCCGGCGAGTGCGGCCAAGTCGAGTGCGTCCGATGCGAGCTGGGAAGCGGCGCTCGCGCTCGCGGGCGGCGCGCCGCTGCTGGCCTTGGAATTGGACACCGCGGGGGTCGCGGCGCTCGACGCCGACATGCGGGAGTCGTTGCGGCTGCTGGCGGACGCTGCTGTGGACGTGACCTTGTTGGCCGAGCGCTGGATGAGAGCCAATCCGGGACTGCGTATCACTTGGCTTGAGAAGTGGATCACACAGCGCGTACATGCGGCCCTCGGACAAGGCACTTCGCATCAAAGTGCGGAACCCGTCCGCTTGCCTGCCGCTTTACTTAAGCCCAAGATAAGGGCTCTATTCGACCTGTTGGACGCTGCCCGTGAGTTGCGGCGCCTTGCGTCGACCGGTATGAATCAACAACTGGCGCTCGAGGCCTTGTTGCTCGGCAGCCGAGCTGCTCTGGCAAAATAGAGCTTATTGTGGGAATGGTAGGAATTGCGAAGTCCAAGTAATAAACCCGGTCTGCTGACGCTCACGATTAAGGACAAGAGTGCGCTTTATCTTGCCTATATGCCGTTCGTGAAGAACGGCGGCTTGTTCATTCCCACGAACAGCAACTACCGGCTGGGCGACGAAGTATTCATGTTGCTGAACCTGATGGGCGAGGAAGAAAAGCTGCCGGTCGCCGGCCGCGTCATATGGATGACACCCAGGGGCGCGCAGGGCAAGCGCACTGCCGGCATCGGTGTGCAATTCAGCGATCAGGACCGCGGCAATACCCAGAAGAAAATCGAGAATTATCTGGCCGGTGCTCTGGGCGGGGACAAGCCCACACACACCATGTAGCTGCTCGGTCGGCGTTTGCCCGGCGCGATCAGAGGCGTCGCGGAAACGAAGACGCAGTTTTCTCGACGCCTCTCATCACGCCGGGCTGAATGCAGCGGCCGTTTAGTAGGGTCCGCGCATTCCTGCCGTTTGCTTTCGCAATGTTGTTGCGCGGTCGGTACCACGGCGTCGCCCGTTACCCTCGCTGCGTGCGTGCGGCCTCGGTGGCCGCAAGGCCGCCCTTCAACACGTACGCTTCGAAGGAGCGCTCGCTCAAGATGTAGGCGGCGGCGGAGCTGCGGCGGCCCGTGTCGCAGCACACCACGTACTGGGTGTTCTTGTCCAAGGCGTTGAGCTTCAGACGAATAAAGTACAGCGGAATATTGACTGCGCCGTCGATGCGAAAGTTCTGGAATTCGCTGGGCAGCCGCACATCCAGCCACTTGCCGCCGCCGGCCACGATTTCCTTTGCCTTGTCGTACTCCACCCATTGCAGCAGCGGCTCATTGAGCAGGGTCTGAAAATCATTCTTGCCGAGGCGCATTAGCGTGCCCTCGGTGGACATGGTGACGGTGGCATTGCGCTTGGCCTCCGCAATCAAGGCTTCCTCGCCGAAGCTATCGCCGGGTCCTAGTTCGGCGAGCTTGATGCCTTCCTTGTTGAGCGGGGTCTCGCGGGTCACGACGCATTTCCCCGCCACCACCACATAGAAAAAGTCGCCCTCGGTTCCCTGTTTGATGACCACATCGCCGGCGCGATAGTTGATGCGCTGCATGCGCATGAAAATCGCCTGGATATTCGCAGGCGGAATCCGGTGGAACGCCTTGGTTTGCAGCAGCGTGGTCATCCAGTCGCCGGTGACGTCGAGGCCATCGCCGCGCAATTCGGCAACCTCGTATTGGCCGGTCTGGTCCCAAGTGAGAAGCACGTCGAGCAGATCGCTGTCGATCATGATGTATTCGATGTCCATCGACGCGCGTGCCGTAAACTTTCGCGGCAGGCCTGGTGCCAGCGCCGCACGGGCTTCGGCGGAGCCTGCGCGGACATTGCCGATGAGCTTATCCTCGGCGCGCAACTCGATATTGCCGGACACCAGATAAAAGGTGCGCTTGTCGGTATCGCCTTCCTTGAACAGGACGCGCCCCGCGCTCAACTCGCGGATGTGCGTCTTGCGGGCAAGCGCGTGCAGGTTCTCTGCCTTCAGACCGTCGAGCGGTGAGAAAGTCCGGAGTATTGCGAGATCGAGAGGTCGTTCATCCATCGAGGAATTCGCCGCCGCCTAAGGTTTCAACCCTATGATTTTGGGTGGGAATCCTACCATATGCGACGGTAGGGTCGAGCACGCAGTGGATCACATCGAAGGATGTATTAGGCAGCAAATTGCTGCCAACCGGGATCCGGTCGAAAGCGCTCGCCATAGCGCTGCGCGAGTTCCTCCAATCGTGCAACGACGTTGGCGATGCCACGCGACCTCGCATATTGTAGCGGACCGCCCCGAAATGGCGCGAAGCCGGTCGCAAATATCGCGCCTGCGTCCAATAAATCGGCGTCGTCGATGACACCCTCCCGCAGGCAGGCAATGGCTTCGTTGAGCAAAGGCAGCACCAGCCGATCCTCCAAATCCGCCGGTACGGCAAATTGCGGCGAATCGAGCTTCACGGGCTTGCCGTCCCGCCAGACATAGAAGCCTTCACCGCTCTTGCGGCCGAGTTTTTTCTGCTCTACCAGTTTCACCAATATCTCGGGCACTCGGCGGTGCAAGGCTTCCGCCAACACCCGGCCCACGTGCAACGAGACGTCGAGGCCGACCACGTCGGTCAATTCGATGGGCCCCATGGGCATGCCGAAATCCTTGGCCACCTTGTCGATGATGGCGGCGGGGACGCCGGCTTCCAGCGCAAATATTGCTTCGTTGACATAGGGAGTCAGGATGCGGTTGACCACGAAGCCGGGCGCGCTCTTGCAGGGCAGGGGGAGCTTGTCGAGCTTGCGGGTGAACTTGAGCGCGTTTTGCACCATTTGCGGTTGAGTGCTCGCGCCTTGCACGATTTCCACGAGCTGCAGCTGCGCCACCGGGTTAAAGAAATGAATGCCCACCAGCCGGCTCGGGTCGCGAAGGCGCTCGCACAGAATTTCGATCCGGATGCTCGAGGTATTGGTAGCGAGGATGGCGGTCGGCTTCAACTTCGGCTCGAGCTCCGCATACAGCGCACGCTTGGCCTCGACGTTCTCGAAAATGGCCTCGATGACCACATCGGCATCGGCCGCGCCGTCGCCGCGCACGTCTGCCGTCAGGCGAGCCGACGCCGCGGCCGCGGCAACCGGGTCTTTGAGCCGCTTGTCGAAAAATGTCCTGGCGCGGTCCAAGGCGGGTTGGATGAGTTCCAACGAGCGATCCTGCAGGGTGACCGTCATGCCTCGAAACGCCGACCACGCCGCGATATCGCCGCCCATGACGCCGGCGCCGATGATGTGCACGTGACGAAACTCGGCCGGGGATTTTCCCCCCAAGCCCTTCAACCTGTCCTGCAGCATGAAGACGCGCACCAGGTTGCGCGAGGTCGGCGTGCACATGAGCTCGCTGACCGAGCGTGCTTCCGCCTCATAGCTTTGCGCACCGGCGGCACCGTGGCGCTGCCACAAATCGACGATGGCGTAGGGTGCCGGGTACTG
>JANYIY010000319.1 GCA_025358615.1 Gammaproteobacteria bacterium
CGAATTACACGGCGATCAACTGCATCTGCGCGGGCTCGTGGGCGAGCCGGATGGCAGCCGCCTGCTGCGCGCGGAACTGCGCGGGCCGGCGGTGCAGGCCGAGCAATTAGGTACACAGCTCGCACAGCGCTTGCTCGCGCAAGGCGCCAAGGAGTTGCGCGTTCCCTTGACCTGGAGCGACGGCCAAGGGCTCAGCGTCACCAAGACCTTTGTCTTTACACGCGGGCTGTATTCGATCGATCTCTTCTACGACGTGCAGAACGACGGGACCGCGCCGCGCAAGCTCGCGTCGTACTCGCAGTTCCTGCGCCATTGGGATCATCCATCGCGCTCCTATTTCGACGTCGAAACCTATTCCTTCAAAGGACCGGCGGTGTGGGACGGCACGAAATCCCATGACTTGAATGTCGAAAGCGACAGCGAGAGCAAGTTCTCGCAAACCATCACCAATGGATGGCTCGCGTCACTGCAGCATCAATTCGTGTCGGCCATCGTGCCGGCGGCCGGGCAACCCTACGACTACAAGCTGCAGGTTCGCGACAATAAATATCTGCTGAGCGCCACCGGCGCGATGATGGAAGTGGCCGCCGGCGCCAAGGCGCAATTCCACGAGAAACTATTCGTCGGGCCCAAATTGCAATCGCAGCTGGCAGCGACCGCTCCGCATCTGGAGCGCACCGTCGACTTCGGCATTTTGACCGTGCTGGCGCAGCCGCTGTTCGCCGGACTCAATTGGATCCACGGGATCATCGGCAATTGGGGCTGGTCCATCATCATCGTCACCGCCATCATCAAATTGATCTTCTATCCCTTGAGCCAGGCCAGCGGCCGTTCCATGGCGAAGATGCGCACCGTGGCGCCGCGCATGAAGCAGATTCAGGAGACCTTCAAGGACGACCGCGAAAAACTCGGTCGCGCCATGATGGAGCTGTACAAGAAGGAGAAAATCAATCCTCTCGCCGGCTGCCTGCCCATGCTGGTGCAGATTCCCTTTTTCATCTCTTTCTACCGGGTGCTGCTCGAGAGCGTGGAGATGCGCCAGGCGCCATTTCTCCTCTGGGTGAATGACCTGTCCTCGCGCGACCCGTGGTTCGTGCTGCCGCTGATGATGGGCGCCGCGATGTATGCGCAGTTCAAGTTGAATCCAGCGCCGGCAGATCCCATGCAGGCGAAGATCATGCAATTCATGCCGCTGGTGATGACGGGCATGATGGCGTGGTTTCCCGCGGGCCTGGTGCTTTACTGGTTCACCAATACCTTGCTGACCATTGCGCAGCAATGGCGGGTCAACCAAGTGGTGGAAGCCGAGGCCGCCAAGCAGCGAAGTTAGGGCTCGCCGTGAATTCCGCCGACACCATTGTCGCCATCGCCAGCGCTCCCGGGCGTGGCGCGGTCGGGATCATTCGAGTGTCGGGCCCCAAGGTGCCGCAAATCGCGCCGGCCATTCTCGGCAGCCTGCCGCTCCCGCGGCATGCGCGTCTGTCGAGCTTTCTTGACGCACGCGGCAAGTCTGTCGACGAAGGAGTGGCGCTGTATTTTCCCGCGCCTGCCTCCTACACCGGCGAACATGTCTTGGAGCTGCAAGGCCACGGCGGCAACGTCGTTCTCGACCTGGTGATACAGCGCCTGCTCGAGCTCGGCTGCCGCATGGCGCGGCCCGGTGAATTCAGCGAGCGTGCCTTTCTCAATGGCAAGATCGACATCGCGCAGGCCGAAGCCATCGCCGATTTGATCGGCGCCGGCAGCGTTGCTGCAGCCCGCGCGGCCGTGCGCTCCTTGCAAGGCGAGTTCTCCGCGCGCGTCGCCGAATTAAAAACCCAGATCACCGGGGTGCGCGTTTATGTTGAGGCCGCCATCGACTTTCCCGACGAAGAAATCGACTTCCTCTCGGACAGGTCGTTGCAGGAGCGCCTGTCGGCGGTATTCAAAGGCTTCGAGACCCTTAACCAGGCAGCGCGTCAAGGCACGCTGCTGCGCGAGGGTCTCACCGTGGTGATCGCCGGCCTTCCCAATGCGGGAAAATCCAGCCTGCTGAATGCGCTGGCCGGGGAAGACGCCGCCATCGTCACCGACGTACCCGGCACCACCCGCGATGTGTTGCGCCGCCAGTTGCATCTCGACGGCTTGCCGATCAACTTGGTTGACACCGCCGGTCTGCGGACCGTGGCCGACGTGGTCGAGGCCGAGGGCGTGCGGCGCGCGCGGCAGGAAATCGCTCGAGCTGATCGCGTGTTGTACATCCTGGACGCCGCCACCGCGGCCGCCGGTCCCGGCGCTGCTGAGCTCCGTGAGGCCGAGTTCGAAGCGCTGCCCGCTGGAGTCCCAGTCACTCTGGTATTCAACAAAATTGATCTAACCGGCGCGTTACCGCGGATGGATGAGGCTGCCGTCCCACCGCGAGTATTCCTCAGTGCTCTCACGGGCGCGGGACTCCCACTTCTGCGCACCCACTTGAAAGTGAGCGCGGGCTACCTTGATTCGGATTCGGGGGCTCTGGCGGCGCGGCGCCGCCACCTCGATGCCTTGGCCCGTGCGCGACAGCATGTGCAAAGCGCCGCCGCCATCTTGAACAGCACGCGGGCTTTCGAGTTATTTGCGGAGGATTTGCGCCTGGGTCAACATGCCTTGGGCGAGATCACCGGCGAATTCACCAGCGAGGATCTGCTGGGTGAAATATTCGGCAGCTTTTGTATCGGAAAATAGCTGGGGGCGCCTAGCTGCGCGCTGCAAGCCGCAGCGCTGTTAGCGCTCGTGGGACAACCGCTGTTTACGCGGCGGCATCGCGTTCAAAGTCCGAAGTGTCCATGGAGCGCGCCAGTCGCGCGGAAACACCCAGGGCCGCCAATACCGAAAGGGTAATCAGCGCGGTGATCACGGGGTGATGCCAGAGCAGCCATACCATGCTGGTGGCCGATAGGACCAAAATCGCCAAAAGCAGGGCGATATTCGTGCGCACCTGTGTCGCCTCAGTCATACCCGCATCCCCCTTAAGGATCAAAGACTGTGAACTACGTCACACCTTATACATCGTGCGTTGCTAAACGACTATATAGCAAAACCCCTAATGCCCTCATAGGCGATTCACCGGTGACGGATCGACTATCCGAGCATGGTTTCGCGACGCCAGTGGCGGGCGGTCAGCACCATGAGCAACAACGCCAAGCCGAGCGATGCCCCGGCGGACACCCACACATCGAGCGCTACGAGCGACTCGTCTTTGAGCACGCTGGTCATCAGCAAGTGCTGGCTGAGGGAGGGGATGAACATCAGCGCAGCCTGAGTTTTCAGGGAATAAATACTGGCAAATGCGATCGGCAGCGTCGGCACCAGGAGCACGCTGGTGAGGTAAGTCTGGGCCTCGCGGTAGCTGCGGGTGAAGGAGGCGACCAGGGTCATGAGGGCGGCTCCCAGGGGCACGAAGGGCAGGCAAATGGCGAACAAGGTCAACGCCGTACCTATCCCCAGGTTGGCGCTCATGCCCAGTTTGTCGAGTGGTACGAAGCGGAACACGATGACGAAGCCGCTGAGACTCAGCGCCAGTGATATGCACATATAAGCGCAGGTGGCGAGGATCTTGCCGCCCACCAGACTGGCGCGGGCCACCGGCAGGCTGAGCAAGGCTTCCAGGGAACCGCGCTCCCGTTCCCCCGCCGTGGAATCGATGGCTAGGTACAGTCCCCCCATCAATACCGCGAACAACACGAAGTAGGTCATGAAACCCAGCACCACCACAGCGCGCCCCGTCGGAGTTGCCACGTCCACTTCGTTGACGGCCACCGGCACCGCGAGCAGCGGACTGACACCGCGCACCTGCAGCCGCAGCTGCGCAATGCTGCTGGCGTAGCCAGCCAATACCAGCCGAGCGCGGTCCGCGGTCTTGCGGGTTTGGGAATCCGCACTGTCGGCAACCAGCAGCACCGGCGCCGGCAGCGCTGCGCTGAACAGAGGTCCGTATTCCTTCGGGATGATGAGCACCACTAGCGCGCTGCCGCGGCGGACGGCAGCGCGGGCCTCATTCTCCGACAGCTTGGCGACGGTCAGCTTGACTCCCTGTGCTTGCAGATAACGAGTAAGGCCGGGCGCGTATTCACTTCCTGAAATCGTGATTCGCATCGGCTCATCCGCTTCGACCACGCTTTGATTCAACATGCGCGACACCATGAGTCCGAACAGCAGAGGTCCGAACAGCGGCCCGAACAGCAGCGCCGACACCAGCGTGCGCCGATCGCGCAGATTCTCGCGAAACTCCTTGCCGAATACGGTGAACAGCGCGTGCATCAGCTCACGCCCTCGGCATCGCCCAGCACTTGCAGAAACGCCTCCTCCAGCGTGGCCGCTGCGCTGCGCTCACGGATGGACTGCACGGTCGCGTCCGCCAGCACTTTGCCATGACCTATGATCACCACCCGGTCACACAGCGCCGCGACCTCTTGCATGACATGCGAGGAGAACAGCACGCAGCGCCCTTGCGCCTTCAACGCCAGCAACATTTCGCGCAAGCTGCGAATCGCCATCACGTCCAAGCCGTTGGTCGGCTCATCGAGCACGATGTTGCCAGGGTCGTGCACCAATGCGCGCGCCAGCGCGGTCTTGATACGTTGTCCCTGCGAAAAACCTTTGGCGCGGCGGTCGATGAAGCTCTGCAAGCCAAGAATGCGCGTGAGCTCTGCCGTGCGCGACTCCAAACGGCCGGCATCGAGACCCTGTAGCGATCCGAAATAGTGAATGTTCTCGCGGGCGGTCAAGTTGCCATACAGCCCCGCTGCATGCGGCAGAACGCCCAGATGTGCGCGCGCCTTCGAGATCTCACCGCGAATGTCGAGGCCGTCGATCTGCGCCCTGCCCTTGTCGGGGGTGAGCACGCCATACAGTATGCGCAAACAGGTCGACTTGCCCGCGCCGTTGGCACCTAAGATGCCGGTGATTTCACCGTCGCGCGCCACGAAGGAAACATCCCGCACCGCCTCGACGGCGCCGAATCGCTTGCTCAAGTTCGACGCTTCGATCATGGCGCAGGTCCCGTCATATTCACGAAGAACGGCGCTGGAATGTGCCGCTGCAAGCAGGTCGCGTCCAACTTTTCCGGTGCCGCTGCGTCTAGAAACTCCGCCATCAACCTTGGCACACAGCCGGTGGCCACCTGGCCATGTCCCTCGCCGCTCAATATCAGGTGCCGATGGTGCGCAAGCCCACGCGCCGCGCGCTCCGCATCGGCGGGCGGTGTGACGGGGTCCGCCTCGCCGGACAACAGCAGGGCTGGTGTGTCGCTTTTCAGGGGGCTGTGCAAATCGGTATCCACCGGCCCGCGCGGCCATAGTTTGCAGATCTCCTCGAGAGCGTCCAATTGGTCGGTGCCCTGGTAGGTTCGCCCGATGGCCGCGCGGTCGAGGGCCGCGGCCGCAAAAAACGGCTGGTCCTCACTGCAGATCACGCTGTTTTGCATGCCGCTGGCGAGCTGATCGCCCACCTGCCGCGCCGTCATGACGGTCTGCGCGGCCAGATTGCCGAGCCCGCCTTGCGCTGCGCGATGAAGCAGCGCGGGCAGCAGCGAGGCCTGCGTCGCACTGTAGGAGAGAAATCTCAAAGAGGCGTTCAGCATGCCGCGATTGAATTCGACCTTGAGCGTCAGGCCGCTGTTTGGATCATCCATCGTAATCTGTGACTTCTGCGGCCCGAACCGCTGCCGCAGGCCATCGAGATCTTGCTGCAATTCAGGAAAGGCCGCGGCGCACTCTTTCGATTCCCGGCAGCGCTTGACGATCAGATCCAGCGCACGCTGACCATCGGCCGGCGTATCAGCGCCGATGGCTTGTTCGGGATAAGTCACGCCGTCCAAAATCACTGCATGCACAGCCTTGGGATATCGCCGCATGTAAAGCTGCGCCACCCGCGTGCCGTAAGAGACTGCGTATAGATCGATGGCCGGAAGGCCGAGCGCCACACGCACGGCCTCGAGGTCGGCAACGGCCGCTCTGCTGGTGTAGAAACGCACACGGTCGCCGTACTTGTGCAGGCATGCCAGCGTCGCTTCGCGCAGCGCGGGCATGGCGTCAACCTGTGCCTGCCAATCATCCGGATAGTCGCAATTCAGCGCCGCGGAGCCGCCCGTGCCGCGCTGATCGACCAGCACAATGTCGTGGTTGCGATTTACTCGCGCGAATGCGCCGGCGAAGCTCGTGTACATGGCCGTGGCGCCCTGGCCTGGGCCGCCGGCCAGCAAGAATAATGGCGCGCCCGCGGCGCGCCGGTTGAGTGCCGGCACCACCGCCACGCTTAATTCGATACTGGCGCCGCCTGGGACTGAGCGATCTTCAGGAACCTTGAGCTCGCCGCAGCGTGCCTGAATCGATGCCAGCCGCAGCGGATGTTCGAGGCGGCATTCATGCAAGTGCAGTGAGCCCATTGCCGACGACCCCGGCGGTATTGACCTCCCCTGCGCGGCGGCGGCCGCCAGCGCGGCCGCGAAGCCCC
>JANYIY010000339.1 GCA_025358615.1 Gammaproteobacteria bacterium
TGCCACTCTTCTCGACCTTGCGAATGAGATCGAGGCAGCGAGCCTTGAAGTCTGTCACCGAAATGTCCATTTTGAGATAAAAAATGACCATTTACGAAGACGCAAATGACGATGAGGCAGATCGAGGTTCAAACCTCCAGCCGATCTCCCGGGCGCGCCACCAGGGCATAAAGCGCCGGCATGAGGAAAACGCTGATCAGAAGCCGGGTGAACAATCCGCTGACGATGACCAAGGCAAAGGGCCGCTGAGAATCGGTGCCCACGCCTGTTGCGAGCGCCACCGGCAACAGTCCCAGCGCTGCCACCAGCGCCGTCATCATGATCGGGCGCAGCCGCAGGATGGCGCCTTGTCGAATGGCTTCCTCGAGCGAGATCCCATCGCGGCGTAACTCGTTGACATAGGAGATGTAGACCACTGCGGTCTGCACCGAGACGCCGAATAAGGCCAGGAAGCCAATGCCGGAGGACACCGAGAACGGCGTGCCGGTAAGCCACAGGGCGACGAGGCCGCCCACCGGCGCCGACAGCACCACGCCGAGCACGGTGATGAACGGGAATTTGAAATTGCTGTAGAGAGCGAACAGCAGCAGGAAAATCAGGAACAGAGTCAGCGGCAGAATGACGCTGAGCTGTTGCCGCGAGGCCGTGTATTCCGTGTATTCGCCGCCCCAATCCAGCCGGTAGCCCTGCGGCAGAGAAACCTTGGTCGTAACCTGCTGCATGGCATCGCCCACCGCACCGGCAAGATCGCGACCGGCTACCGAGAATTGGACACCGATGTAGCGCGAATTGTCCTGGCGATAAATGAAGGAGGCGCCGTTTGCCACGTCGATAGCCGCGAACTCCCTGAGCGGAATCTGCGCTCCCGAGGGCGTGGCCACGCGGATATTGCCGATCTCCTCGAGGTTATCGCGGTATTCGCGCTCGAGGCGCACGACCAGATCGAATTCCTTCTCTTCCTGCACCACCTGGGTGGCGACGTCGCCACCGATGGCGGTCTGAATCAAGCTATTGATGTCGGCGACGTTCAATCCGTAACGGGCGATCTTGGCACGGTTGATTTTGATGGTCAGACTCGGCTGTCCGAGTTCCTGCACCAAGGTCACATCGCGGATGCCGCGCACCCGCTCCAGGACGTGTTTGATGGCCTTGCCTTTTTTCTGCAAGGTATCCAGGTCGGAACCGAACACCTTGACGGCCAGTGCACTTTTCAGCCCGGTTTCCGCTTCATCGACGGCATCTTCTGCCGGCTGCGTGTAGTTGAAATTGATTCCGGGAAATACCGCGAGCTTGGCGTTGATGGCCTCGATCAGCCCCGCCTTGTTGCGATATGAGCCGCTCCACTGGGAGTAGGGCTTGAGGTCAACATAGAATTCGACGTTGAAAAAGCCGGTGGGATTGGTGCCGTCGTCGGGTCGGCCCAATTCCGAGGCCACCGTGGTGACTTCGGGAAAGGCGCTAAGGATCTCTCGAACCTTGGGCGCGATCTTTGCCGATTCATCGAACGAAATGCTGTAGGGCATGGTGGCCCGCACCCACAGCGCGCCCTCATCCAGATGCGGCATGAACTCGGCGCCGATGCGCGGAACCAGCAGCAGCGAAGCCGCGAGCACGATGGCAGAGGCGGCGGTGGTTCCCCAGGGATGCGCCAGGCAGAAGTCGAGTCCTGTGGTGTAGGCCGACTTGATGGCTTCAAAGAGGGGGTTGCGACGCTCCCGTATGCCATTGCGCATGAACCACGCACACAGCACGGGCAGCAGCGTCAGGGTGACAATCAGGGAGCCGATCAGCGCGAAAACCATGGTGTCCGCCATGGGCTTGAACAGTGTCCCAGAAGGGCCCGACAACACGTAAATCGGCAGGAAGCTGGCCACGATCACCGCAACCGCGTAGAACAGCGGCCGATCCACTTCCGCCGCCGCCTCCAGGATGATTTCTCTGATGTTGAGCGGATTGCCCTGGCGCGCGACGATTTGGCGGAAAATATTCTCCACCATGACCACCGCCCCATCCACCAGGATTCCAAAATCCACTGCGCCGATGGACAACAGATTGGCCGACGCGTTTTGCAGGTCGAGGCAAATGAAGGCGAACAGCAGCGCCAATGGAATGCTGACGGCGACGATGAGGCCGGCGCGAAAGTCGTAGAGGAAAAATATCAGGACGACAACGACCAGCAACATGCCGCGCAGCAGGTTGCGCTCGACGACCTGAGTCGTCAGCTCCACCAAATTGCTGCGGTCGTAGAATGGTAGAATTTTGACATCCTTGGGCAGCACCGACTCGTTGAGTTCCTTGGTCTTCGCCTCCACCCGTTGCAGCACGTCCTGGGTCTTCTCACCGGTGCGCAGCAACACCACGCCTTCCACGGCGTCATCCTGTTTCTGGAAACCGAACTCGCCCAGGCGCGGCGCAATGCCGATGACGACCCGCCCCAGATTCTTGACCAGCACTGGGACGCCATCGTGCACCGCCACCACTACGTTGCCTATGTCCTCCAGCGTCGACATGCGCCCCATGCCGCGCACGTAGTAGAACTGACCGCCTTGGGAATAGAATCCGCCGCCCGAGTTATCGTTGTTGGCCGTCAGTGCACCCTCTACCTGCGGCACCGACAGCCCGACCGCGGCCACCTTGGCGGGATCGAGCAGCACCTGGTATTGCATGCTGCCGCCGCCGAATCCGGAGTCGTCCGCCACTCCCGCCACGGAGCGGTACGCCGGTTCGATGATCCAGTCCTCGAAAGTCTTGAGTTCCATCGGCGAACGATCCGGGCTTTGCAGCACGTATCGATAGATGAGTCCCGAGGGCGAGGCCATCGGCGATATCGATGGGGTGATGCCGCTCGGCAGACTGAGTTGGGCCATGCGGTTGTAAACCTGCTGGCGCGCGAAATAGTTGTCGGTGCTATTTTGAAAGGTGAGGATGACGTCCGACAGCCCGTACAGTGAGATCGAGCGGATAGTGGTCATTTGCGGAATGCCATTCATTTCGCGCTCGACGGGCACCGTGATCAGCCGTTCGATTTCCTCCGCCGCGCGCCCCGGCCATTGGGTGATGACTTCCACCCGTGGAG
>JANYIY010000348.1 GCA_025358615.1 Gammaproteobacteria bacterium
AAGATGTTCACGCGCGCTGGTGACGCACAGCACGTCAAGATCCGGGCTGGCGAAGCTGACGCAGGTGGGCTGGCAGGTGGGGACGTTCAAGGTGCGATCGATCCGGCCGTCAGGCGTATAGCGCACCACCACGCTCGCGCCCCAGTGTGCGCTCCATAGGCAGCCGTCAACGTCAATGGCAGCGCCGTCCGGGTAGGCGCCGTCGGGAGTGCGTGCGAACATCCTGCGCTCTCCCAACATTCCTTCCGGTTCAAGCAATTCGTAGGCGTTGATCGTACGCGTCGGCGAGTCCGCAAAATACAGCTGAGTTCCGTCCGGACTCATGCATAGGCCGTTTGAAATCTTCACACCCTCCAGATGACAGCGCAGGTGTCGAGCAGGGCCCATGGAATATAGAGCGCCGCTCAATGTCGGTTGATTGCCTTCGATCATGGTTCCGCACCAGAATCTACCGCGGCGGTCCACCCGACCGTCATTGAACCGGATGCCCGCCGTGACCGCCGCGGGACGCGCCAGCCAGGTGAGCGACTGCCGGTGAGGATGGTATATCGCAATACCGCTGGCGAATGCAGCAATGAGATCGTCGCTGTGCGCGACCAGTCCGAACGAACCGATGCGCTCCGGCGCATCGAGTATCTCGATCTTGCCGCTCGACCAGTCATATCGATGCAGCTTGCTGCCCTGAACGTCGGTCCACCATAGCGCGCCACGGCGCGAGTCCCACAGGATGCCCTCGCCGAGAATGTTGCCAACCTTGAATATTTCAATGGGACTGACGCCGCTCATGTGCACAGCCCGTAGATCAGAGTTCGCATGAATCACCTCGTAGGGCACCTGAAAGGCGCCCGGCTCGTTTTAGAATACGGCGTGATCGCTGCGTTCAGGTGCGGCGGCAACACGGGCTTCTGAACGCAAATGGCCGAGAGCAGGACAAAGTGTGATATGGCGGAATTCTGCGCTGCCGCGAGAGCGTGGCAATTCGCGAGGTGATCGATGGCCCAGGCATCTTTGAGCGCGCCGCTGCGCGAGGCCAGACACGACACCAGGGCATCGAAGCGTTCACCCCGAAACCCATCGCGCGCCAGGGATTCGGGGTCGCTGACATCGCCGAACCGAACCTGCGCTCCTGTCAGAAGTCGATGGCGGTCATCCGGCGCCGGCGAATCACCGATGCGCGCCTTCGGCCGAATGAGGCACACGACATCGTGACCGCGGCGCACGAGCGCGTGCACCGTGGCCTGACCGATGGTGCCGGTGGCTCCGAGAACGAAAACCCGGCGAGCAACGCGGCTTTCGTTCATGGGAAGTTGTGCGTTGAGAGCGGCAGGCTAGTGCGCCTGCGGCCGCTTCAGCAAATCCCCTCGGTCGATGGAGCGCACATTGAACTGTAGCCGCGTGCTGCCGCGAATCGCAGTCAAGGGCACGCCGCTCCCCGCCGGGCCGACCGCCCACAATCGACGATAGAAGTCGGGCAGGGTGGCGACATCATGATCCGCGACCTGACTGATCAGATCGCCCTCACGTATGTCCGCCAATTGTGCCGGACCGCCGTCGGCCACGCCCGTGACGTACACGCGGCCGGTCATTTCCACTGCGTAGACGCCCAGCCAGGGACGTGGCTGGCGCGCGGCGCGCCCGCGAGTCGATAGTTCATCGAGGATAGGCTTGAGCAAATCGATGGGCACGAACATGTTGGCGTTGACTTCCTCAGCGGCGGTGAGTTCACGCACCAGCAAGGACCCCAGCCCGACCAAGGTCCCGTGCCCGTCGATCAAGGCGGCGCCGGACCAGTGAGGATGCGCGGGAGTGGCAAATATGGCGTCCTCCAGAAGATATTCCCAGGCGCCGGCAAACTCACGGCGTGCGAATACCCGCACCGGCTGCGCCTCAGCGAATTCCGGGGAACTCACGACATAGGCATGATCGCCTACCTCCAGTGCTGCGGAGGAACCCAGCGGAATCGGCGCTAGATCGGTTTTCTCCAGAGGCATCACCAACCCAAACCCTGTCACCTGATCGTAGGCCAGGGGGTGGCCTACCAGTTCGCGCCCGTCCGGGGTGGTCAGCCACACATCGGTGGCTTCGGTGATCAGGTAACCGATGGTGAGGATCAACCCATCGGAATTAATGACGATACCATTTCCCGTGCGCTGCGATCCCAATATGCCCGCCGTGAACGCGTCTTCCGGCACGTCAGCGCGCAGCTTCACCACGGATCGACCGATCCCCTCTAAATCGAGCCCCGACATTGCAGCTCCTGAATTGCTCAAACATTCGCATCGCTCAAGCGATGTCCAAACTGCGCCAGATACCACTGCTGAAACGTCACTACTCGGCGCTCGTGCTCCGAGTAACGCCCCGGCTGATAATGCTTCGACAAAATCCCAGCCTGATTGTTCTCGGTGATCACTTTGTCTTCCTTGGTGGTCTCGTCCCAGCCCCAAATCATGCGCTTGACGTCCACTTCGGCGGCATTGCCGTCCACCAGCCAGAACAAGTCCACATCCGTCGCCAGGGTGCTACGCGGCGTGAATAGAAACAATACGGCGAAATCGTTGGTCGCCACCAGCTGTGTGAAGGGACTGAACGACAGGTACATTCGCCCCTGGTCGAAGTCCAGCCGCTTGCCCATGAGTTGGGCCACCGGCCGACCGTCCTGAGATTCGGTTTCAAAGCCCTCGCGGATGGTCCGCTGCAGCAGCAGCCTCAAATGAGAGGACTCAGGCCCATCGTCCAGGGTCCCGATCGGGCGTCCGAGAGCCGCAGCCCGGGCCTCCCAGGCCCTAACCGTCGGAAGATATTTCTCCACCGCCTCGGCGGGGCCGGAGCTAGGCCCTGCACCGAAGGCAATCAGCGCCTCGGGCGGATGCATGGAACAGAACTCAGGGTGGGCCGGCGCACAGTGATAGCACTCGACGAAATTTTCGACGATCAGCTTCCAATTGGCGGTCGTGGGGTAGGACTGTGAATGGGCAATCTTGGCATCCGCTAATCCATGGAAATCCAGGTACGGCGTGAGGTCGCCGAACGCGGCATCGAAATCCACCGGCGGCTCATCCGATAAATTGACGAAAATGAAGCCATGAAACACGCGACTGTGGCAGCGGTGCAGGCCGTTGTCCTGCTTCGAGAAATCCGCGGGCATCAGACGGGCGGCGAGCAGCGCGCCGTCCAGGCCGTAGCTCCAGGCATGATAGCCACAGGTCAGGCGGGCCACCCGGCCTTCGGGTTTGGTGCAGATCAAAGAGCCGCGGTGGCGGCAAACATTGTAGAAGGCATTGATGGTCGACTCATCGCTGCGCACGATGATGATGGATTCATTGCCCACCTTGTAGAGAAAGTAATCGCCCTTGTTGCGGACTCGATCCACGTGCCCGGCCACCAGCCACTTGCGTCCGACGACCTGATCCATATCTGCCGCGAATACGGCGTCGTCGCAGTAGAATTTTTGGTCGAGGCTGTAGCCCAACCGGGTCTTGGCGGCCAGCTGGTCGATCAAGTCGAATTCATTCACGGCCTGTGCGCGGGATACATTCATGGCATCACCTCGGATTTCGGTTGCAGTCGGTTCAACACTTGATGCGCTCGTTCTTATGGTCGTACAAGGGGCGCAAAGAGGCCGTGGTGGCATAACGCACACCGGCGACTTCGATTTCATAGTCATCCGCACCGATGCTTTCGACCACTGCGCCATTCGGCGCCCTCACATAGCCAAGCCCCACCGCCGCTCCCAAGGTATGGGCAT
>JANYIY010000365.1 GCA_025358615.1 Gammaproteobacteria bacterium
ATGCCGAGCGACGCATCGACATATCGTCCCGCCTTTTCCTCCTTGGCCCAGGCCAAGAATACCGGCGAGGCGACATCATCCTGGCCGGTACCCGTGGGATCGTTCCCCGGAATGAAGGTTCGCTGAGCCGCTGATTTGGCCTGTTCCAAGTAGCCGCCCATCGCCATGGTCACATAGCCGGTATGGCCGCGTCCGTCGCTCATACCAGGCTCTCGCCCCACGATTAATAGATCCGGCATGTGCGAAAAGCGGCCATTGAGCAGCTTCGAGGCATGCCGGTCACACAGCAAGCACAGATCGGCCCAGATCCCCGCGAGACCATCGAGCGCCGGCGAAGCAACGGCGTTGTGGAACCCGCCGGTGCTAATGCAGCGTCCCAGCCGATGGACGGCATCGGGTGGCAGGTACACTGGATTGTCGGAAACGGAGGACAGTGACACAGTGGCGGCATGCTCTGCCGCCGCCAGGGCGCGATGTGCGTGCCCCAAGAGGCGAGGGACAATCCGATAGCTAACGGGTGCCTGATAGTTGCGACGTCCGCCGCCGGCGCCGACCAGAAATTCGCGTAAGCCTTGAAGTGCCGCGCTCTCATGCGGATCACCCCAGAGGCTCTCAAGCACCGAATCATAATGCTCCAAAGGCGCGCCCAGAGCCTCAATCGACAGGGCGAAGATTTGTTCGGCAAACCGAACGCGCCGGCGTGCCGCCAGCGCCGTATCGGCGATCAGCGCCGCGGCGCACGGAGATCCGTTGATGAGGGGTCCCCGCTCCTTGACGTCGAGATCAAACCGAGTGGAAAGCTCGGCGAATAGTGGATACAACGCCAGGATTTCTCCTGCGCCGCCCTGCCCTGAACCCGCGACCACGGGAAGCGGCACCCCGTTCAGCATGTCGGTGACAGCGACGGCGATCCGTGTCGAGGTCGCCGAATGGCCTTCTACGAAATTCGCTAGGCGCGCAAGAATGATTCCGCGCACGACCCGCGTCGGCAGCGGATCGCCAAAGGAGGTCGCCGCTGAAAAGAGCTTCATCCGAGTGTGGTGATCGCGGCCCCGCTGGGAAAGAGGCTCGCGCGCGTGTTCGCCCGTCGCCGAGTTGACTCCATAGACGACCATGCCGGAATCGCTGCGGATGAGTCGCTGAAACGATTCGCGGCAGTAAGCGATTCGCTGCAGCGCTTCATCGGAGAGGCGTACACCTTCCTCCTGCCAGGCCACGCGGTAAAAGCTCTCTAGATTAATATCCCCACGTGCATTCAGAACAAGGGTCATACCGCTCCCAATGCTGGATTCGTCGCGGTCGGATTCACCGGTGTTTCGCGCCCGTAAAATAGCTTTCGTGCGTAGGGACTAAAGATAACTCCCGGTTCATGCGCAAAACTTAACGCGGCCATCAAACGCTTGCTGGGGCCGCTTCCGGGCGAGACCCGGTGAAGGGAAAAATGCCCGCGAAACAAGGTCAGCGTCCCTGGTGCCGCCGGCAGTTGCCTGACTGCGGAACGGTCACCAGCGAGAATATTGGCGACACCATCATAGTTTTCCTCATCGGCGGTGCGCAAATTCGGGACATACTCGAAAATCCCTCCGGACTCGCTCTCTTGGAGCGAGAGGGTCACGGCGAAGTCAGTACGATCGAAGTGCCAACCCAGTTGCTGACCTTGATCATGGACGTTAATGTTGAGCGCCGCCATGGGGTCGCCATGACGGTAAAGAGCTGTTTCGTTGAGCACCGCAGCGACGAAGGCGAGCAGCGGATTCCACTCGTAAAGTCGTCTGAGCAGGGCGGACGATGGAATGAGGTCATAAGGGACGCTGCCCTTATCGGTTCGCACCAGCCGGCGGCGCGGATGACCGTCCGATGCTGTTTCGTTGCGCGGCTCGAAATAAACCGTGTGATCGACGTGGTATTGATGTACCGCCCAATCCAGGGCACGCGCCTCCGCTGCTAGGAGCGCCGCCGCGGTGGGCGTGACGAAATTCGACAACACCAACGCACCGGATTCTTCGAGGTTGCGCCGACAGTCTGCAATCAACGCGCGGCCGGCGGGTGTATCGAGGTTCTCGATCGGGTATCGGGTTAGATTCACCAGCGACGCGACATCGCTCGTCCGGGGATTTTGTGCGTTTTCCATTCTCTTTGCTCCAATCCAAATTTCAGTCAAGAACAGCGGGCCAGAGTCTATGCGCAATAATTAATCAATAGGCCTCTACTACGGCTTTGCGTACGCCACTTCGTCCGTGGCATCCACCCGCTGCACCGCGCCGAGCAGCGTCGCGATGCCTTTCGCGAGGGCTTGCGGTTCGGTCCACTCCTCCGCGCAATGACTCAATCCGCCACGACTCGGAACGAACAGCATCGCAGCGGGCGCGACTCGCGCGACGAACGCGGCGTCATGCCCGGCACCACTGACGATATCTTGGTGTGTAAAGCCATGAGCATCGGCTGACTGGCGCAGTGCGCTGGCGAGCGCCGGTGTACAAGCCGTGGGCAGGCTCGCCGAGAGCACACGGTAGTCCGAAAGATGCACTCCAACACCGGCGCTAGTGCGCTCTGCAAGCTCGCGAATCTGCTCCGTCCAGGCGTCGAGTGCGGCGGGTACGTCGCTGCGTAGGTCGACGGTGAGCCGTGCCTCGCCCGGAATAACGTTGGGTGCATTCGGTAACACGTACATTTCTCCGACTGTAGCGATTACGAAGGCTGATTGTCGGCGAGCGTCTTCGATCTGTTGCCGAAGATCGATGAGAAAGCGAGCCGCCGCCACGAGCGCATCTTGCCGAAGGTCCAAGGGAGTAGTCCCTGCATGCGCTGCTTGACCCTTGAAGGTCACCGCCAGACGTCGAATGCCGACGATGTGGGTCACGATGCCTACTTCGCGCGTCGCCGTCTCCAGTACCGGTCCTTGTTCAATGTGCAGTTCGAAAAAGGCGCCGATATCGTGCCGGACCGCAACGCCAAGGAGGTCCGGATCTGCACCGACTGCGCGAAGACCCTCGCGCAGGCTCACTCCGACGGCGTTGGTTCGCGCCAACATGTCGGCGTCCAAAGCTCCCGCCATGCCGCGGCTACCGACGCAGGAGATTCCGAATTCGTTGGGCTCCTCGGCGAGGAAGTCGACGATTTCGAGCGGACACCGCAGGCGCGTTCCGAAGTCGTTAAGTGCTGCGACGACTTCGAGCCCGGCGATCACGCCTGCAATACCGTCGAAGCGACCGCCGCCCGCGACCGTGTCGCTGTGTGACCCGATCATGATGGTCCCGGCGCCTGGAGCGGTGCCTTCTTGGCGGCCGATGAGATTACCGCAAGCATCAGTCGATACGGTCAACCCCAGTGCACGCATGTGCGTTGCAAGCCACTGGCGGCCTTCGGCATGCTGTGTTGAGAACGAACGCCGAGTCCACGGGCGACCCGGTTCGGTCAAGTCCGCGAGTTGCATCAGCCAGCCCCAGAAGCGCGATTCGTTGATCACAGGCATATCAGGTCGACGGAGACAGCGAGCTCACCATGGGGCGCACGAAGCGTCCCGTCCCTGCTGCGGCGAGCACGGTTGTACCATCGAACACTAGATCGCCGCGCAAATAGGTCGCCTGTACGCGGTACGGCAGCATCATGTCCGCATACGGGCTCCACTTGGCGGCGTTGCGACCCGGCACACCGGGATCGTAACGATGCGGACCGGGGACGAGAACAGCGATGTCAGCATCCAAGCCCGGCGTCAGCGCGCCTTTACAGTGATCGATGCAGAAGAGGGTGGCCGGATTGTGCGCAAGCAGACGTGCCGCCCACGAGAGCGAGAGGCCGCGGGCCAAACACCCCTTGATGAAGAGCGGGTATAGTACTTCGAGACCCGGGACACCCGCGGCATTTGCAAACATGTCAGAATTGCTCTTACGCTCCAGCGGCCAGCTGACGTGATCGGTCGAGACGATCGTGATGTTACCGGCGGCGAGATGCTGCCAGAGCCGCTCGCGCTCCGGCGCCGGTCGAATCGGGGGATTGACTTTGCCCAGGCCCCCCAGCCGCGCCAAGTCCTCTTCGCCGAGCACCAGGTAGTGCAGACAGGCTTCGATCGTCGCGCGATGACCCATGGACCGATACGCCGCCGCGAGCTCGTAGCCGCGGCTGGTGGAACAATGAACCACGTGTGCGCGGCAGCCGGTGTCCGCGCCGATCTCATAAATTTGCGCGATCGCCAGTGTCTCGCTGTAGGCAGGGCGACTCAGGCCATGAGATCGGTAGTCGCTTTGGCCCTGGGCGCGCACGCGAGCTTGCTGGGTGCGGATGACTTCCTCGTCCTCGTTGTGCACGCCCGCCATGAGGCCGTGCAGCGCGATGCGCGCGAAGCAGTCATGCATGGTCGCTGGCGGAATGCGCGGAAACCTCTCCGGATCAGTGCCGAATGTCGAGAATTTGAATGCGCACGCGCCGGCCGCGACGATCTCATCGATGTGTTGCGGACCATCGTTCGGGTGCACTGTGCCATATAGAGCAAAGTCAATGCAGGCCAGCTGCGCAGCTTCGCGGGCCTTCGCAGTCAGACGCTCGGCGTTGCAGATGAGACGGCCGGCATCATAGGGCATGTCGACGATGGTGGTCACTCCTCCTGCGGCGCCGGAGCGCGTTGATGCATCGAAGTCCTCCAACCCTTGGGTACTGCGGCTGTGGACTTGGCCGTCGATGGCACCCGGCAGGATCAGGGCGTCGCCCAGCAGGTGGCGCTCTCGCGCGGCCGGTGCAGGACCGGTCGCTACGCGAGCAATCCGGCCATCGCGCACTGCGACATAGCCATCCGCGATGCAGTGAGTCGGCAGCACGACATTGCCAGCAAGCACGAGGTCGAAATCACTCATAATCATCTCCTGGAAGACGCGACTTGACTGTCGCGATGCCATCCAAAGGTCGGACTGCTCATCACAGCAGCGATGGTACCCTCACGCGATCCCATCGACCGCCACCAGGCACGTGCGGGCTGTTCGCTGTCGTATCCGTTTCAGTGCAACGTAGGCCGGGTCGGCGATCATCGCCCGGACCGAAGCTCTGTCCGGAAAGCGGAAAATTACGAGTCGATGAGGGTGCCAGTCGCCCTCAAGCACTTCGAATTCACCGCCGCGAACCAGGTATTCGCCACCGTATTGGGCAATCAGAGCGGGTACCTTGGTGGTGTACTCCGTGTACCCCGCCGAGTCCTGAATATCGGCATCCGAGATGAAATATGCGGCCATGGACCTTCTCCGATAGCAAATGATGATTCGATCGCGTCAACAACCGGCCGCGGGCGGCGACGGCTCGCCCGTGCCGAGCAACTTGCGCGCTTTGCGCATCGCATCCTCGGGCGGACACGCCCGATCCCAGTCCGAGCGGTCGTTTCTCTTCCGAGTCGCATCGATGCCGAGTTTTGCGACAGTGCCCATTGATTCGAGTGGTTCCGAACGGTCGGCGCGCACTCCGGGTACGACGACCAGATCGCGGTCAGCCTTCATTCGGGTGGCAACGGCCCATTCGACTTGTTCTGGGGTCCACGGGTCGACGTCATCGTCGACGACGACGACAAGCTTGATGAGATTGACGGCGGCCCAGATGGCGAACATGGCTTTGCGGGCGTCGCCGACGTTTGAATTCTTCAACGTGACTACGGCGTGCAGTCGGCCGGCGCCGCCCATCCCAACGGCAACCTGCACGACCGATGAAACACTGGCGCGGGCTGCCCTGGCAAGGCCCGCCGCAATCGCAACCCCGCCCAACAGGCAATGCTCGAGATGATAGCCGGGCAGGATTGTTTGAAATATCGCATCGCGGCGTCGGCTCGCGTGCGTAAAAGTGGCAACTCCCGCCGTGCCGTAATCTTCGTACATCCCATGGAACTCACTGACCCGACCTTCCGTGACTTGCTCGCGAATGTCGAGCGTGCCTTCCAAAACGCATTCGCAATGTGCCGGAATGAGGAGATCCGAGGCAAGGCATCGCACAACCTCAACGGATTCTCCGAGCAGGGCGCCCGCCACTTCCAATTCGTCATCGCCGAGCGCGAGATATAGACAGGACGCCACCAGAATTGCCGGATGGTTGCCGATACACACCGCAATGTCGAGCTTCTCCCCGCGCGCGCGCGCCGCCCGCGCGAGCACGGCGAGATGATGGTTCGGAGCAATCCCAACCATCGCTCGGTTGGACTGCAACGGCTTGATTCGCGCGATCGATAGGTTCGCGCGACCGCTCTGGGTATCCTTCGCGATGATTGCCCCGGCGGTGATGTAAGGTCCGCTTTCGTGTTCAAAGAAGCGAGGGATCGGCAATTCCTCGATGAGTACAGGATCCACCACGACATGCTCTTGACAGGGCGCGGACGATACGACCCGGTGCGTCAATGGCCGTTCAATGGCGGCGATGATTAAAGACTGCAATCCGGCGGCAGATGTTGAGCCCAACGCGTCGACCAGATTCGACAACGAGCTGAGCAAATTGCCGATCACGTGCATTTTGTGCCCGACCACGTGATCGAAGCGCACGGCATGACACGCCTCGGCTAAGCAGGCAGCAATCTCAAAATCACGGCTGACGGGCGCGGAAATCGTCCGAATGCGCTGATTTTGCTCGAGAACCGACGTCCAAGCCCGCATCGACTGCCTGTGCGCCACGACGTTTGTGCTCATGACATCCTTAAGAACCTAAAGCCGAACGCAAGACGAAGGCCAACAGCAAAAAAAGTGGCAGAAGCTCGCCGGTTACCGTCAAAACCACTCTATCGAGTTCCATGACACTGTCCACGCGCTCGGGGTGAAATGAAGCATAGGTAAAATCGAAACCCCGCACCCTGCGACGCTAGCGGGTGATATGGTTGTCAACCATGATTTTAAAGCCCTTAAGCGTCGGCAATGGTGCTTTGCAATGATCGAGCTGCGCAGCCTCGCATATTTCACGGTGGCATGTCAGCATGAGAGCTTGGCACGCGCGGCCGAGCAGATTGGAATTGCACTGTCGACCTTAAGCGCGAGCTTGAAATCGTTGGAAAAGGAACTCGGGCTGGAGCTCTTTCAGCGCCTGAGCAGTGGACTCTGTCCCACCGCCGCCGCGAACTGGCTGCTGCGTGCCACCGTTCCGGTTCTTCAAGCAGAGGCGTACGTCCGACGTCGACTCGCATCATCAAAGAGGACCGAAGCACATCTCATCACGCTCGAACTTGATTTGAGCTTTACGATCGGACGCATTACCAAAGCGATTGATCGCGCCGCCGTAATGATGGCGGCGGACGTCCCGGACATCCTCATCGAGCCCCAATGGATTGCTGAACAGGGGTTCGTTCGCCCGCTCGCCGACGGCTGGCCGGGGCTACGCCAAAGCCGAGTCATAATCCACGCGATGGGCGGCAATATCGATGCGCGGGACGGTGATCTCACGCTCCTGTCAGACCCGTGGGTGTTGGCGTGTCGGCTACCTGCCAATACGGCGCGCCTGCCAACCGCGGCTGAACTTCTGTCGGGTCGCCTGATGGTCCCGGCGCTGCGGCGGCAACTACTCGAACAAGCGACTGAGTATTTCGAAGCGCGCGGGATCCGCAGCGTACAATTCATGACTGAACATCCGGGAGCGCTTCCTCGATACATCGCGGAACATCCGGATGCGGCATTTTTCTTGCCGGAAAGCGTGCTTTCCGCTCGGCTCGGACTGTTACGCGTCCGGGCGATTGCGCCTGAACCGCCGCTCGTGGCAAGAATCGTCGCACGGACCGAGTCTTGTGAGCCGGCCGTGGCTCTGTTCATCCGTCATCTGCGCAAAGCCCTGGAACAACGGGATCGTATCAGCGCGCACACCCCCGTGCTCAGCTCTCGACAGATCCGCAGCTTTAACGCGATCTACCGAATGCGTAGCGTATCCGCCGCTGCGCATGCGGCCAATATGACCCAGCCCGCGCTCAGTGAACAATTGCACAAGCTCGAGACTTTACTCAATGTCTCCTTGTTTGATCGACACCGGGATGGACTCACCCCCACCTTGCTGGGCGACAGTCTCGCGCCTGTCGCGAAAGTCATAGAAAGTAACCTACGGGACATTTCTGGCGGGCAGACGTCCACCTTCCGCCCGCTGGAAAAGCGGCTGACTCTCGGTATTCTGCCATCCGTGAGCCAGCACGGTTTGCTGGTGAACAAGATCACGGAAGTCTTGCTCCTCATGCAAGAGAGCCATCCGTCGCTGCAAATTGTCGTTTGGGAGGCGCCGGATGTTATGTTACAAGACTGGGTCATGCGAGGGCTGGTCGGGATCGCCGTCGTTGAAACGGGCCTGCCGCATATGGCGCGCCTCACCCTTGGATCATCGGAGGGTCTCGCTGTAGTCGCCGCCCCGCGGCATAATCTGCTACCGCCGGGGCCGGTCCGGCTCACCGACCTCGTTCGTCTGCCCTTGGCGTTACCGACCGCGCGCTCCGGCCTGCGTCAACTCCTGGAGCGCGCCGCCCTCGATCACGGCGTCAATATCGAACCAAGAATTGAAATTGATTCACTCGCAATGATGGCCGCGGTGCTGGCACGCCACCCGATCTGTACGATCCTGCCGCCCTCTGCAGTGCGGCGAGAACTTGTAGCAGGCGAGCTGGCTGCTCATTCCATCGTGGAACCAACCATCGCTCGACGATTATTCGTGATCTATTCGGCGGACCGTAGCCTTACGGAAGCAGAACGGCATCTCGTGCACATACTGCGCGCTCGCCTCTCGGACGGGGAACCGGCCACCGCAAGTCTGATCTGCGCGATCGGAGACGTTGGCGTTGGATGAACAATCATTAATTGCGGCTACATTGACGTGGTGGCGGCGGCCCTGCCGTTGCATGATCGTTTCCGGCCGTAATCATCGGTATAATTAAGAAGTGGCAATTCCTCTCGTTGTCGGGATCAGCGGCGCCTCCGGCGCACGCTACGGCGTGCGCCTGCTCGAGGTGCTACGCGAAAATCAGATTCCCGCTCATCTCATCGTCTCGAAGTCAGCTGGCATAACTCTAAAGGAAGAAACCGGCCTGAGCGTCGAGGACGTGCGCAAGTTTGCCGACGTCAGCTACTCAAACAGCGACATCGGGGCTGCGATCGCAAGCGGCTCGTTCAAGACGAGAGGTATGATTATTATCCCGTGCTCCATCCGCACATTGTCGGATATCGCGTATGGCACCACGGGAAGTCTTCTTAGCCGCGCGGCCGACGTTGTATTGAAGGAGCGGCGGCGACTTATTCTCGTCGTGCGCGAAACACCACTTCATCTCGGCCATCTGCGCAGCATGGTGGCGGCGAGCGAGAACGGCGCCATCATTATGCCACCCATACCCGCCTTCTATCACAAGCCGAAGACAATCGATGACATTGTCGACCAGACTGTTGGGCGTTGTCTTGATTTGCTCGATATCGATACCGGGCTAGTGAATAGATGGGGCTGTAATAATTAGCGCACAACGCCCGACATCCGCTTGAATACGTCATTCTGGACGTTCTCAGTTTTCCTCTATCACCAGCCTGGCGTGGAGCAAGAATGTCTGTCGCTCCAAGAGCGATTTGGCGTCAACGTCAATGTGCTACTTTTGTGTTTGTACGCGGGATCTGAATTTGGCGCCATATTGTCCCGCGGCGACATTGAGGCGGCGGAACGCGCGATCGTCGAGTGGGAGAGGCAAGTCGTCAAGGCGCTTCGCGGGCTGCGTCAACTGCTCAAGCGGAATGCAGGGCGTGGCGAATGGCCACATGCCCAAAGCATCAAATTGCTGCACACCCAGATTCAGGACGCGGAACTCGAGTCGGAGCGAATCGAGTCGGCCATGCTGCAGGAATGGCTCGACGGTCGCCTTGTTCACTGCTCGCGAAGTGCGCGGCACGGGGCCGTGATCACCAATTTGCACGTTGTGCGTGCGCACTACGGAGCGGGGGAGGGAACCGAGCCATGGCGGCACCTTGTCGATCTTGTGCTCTCAAGGCAGTCCTTGCCTTAAGGCAGACAACTTCGCACGGAGATTTGCCTTCAGCAGGGCATGTCACCTCTCCAAATGCAAGGCTACAGCCACGCGTGTCGAATAGGGGCAGTGAGAAGCCGGCCGTTCATAGTTCAGCAGAATCCGAATGCAGCCGATGGCGACGATTTGTCTCGCCCTACTAGCCTTTTGTCCAAGCTGATGTGTAATCTTGGTGGGGCAAGCTATGAGCAAGACAGAACGACACAGCGAGCTGCTGCAGAGGCGGCGAATGCGGGCCGGTCGCATGCTCGGAGGTGGCGTGACCCAGGCCGAGGTGGCC
>JANYIY010000110.1 GCA_025358615.1 Gammaproteobacteria bacterium
CATCGGCGCGCAGACGATCGAAGCTCTGACGCGTCTCGGGCATCGCATCACCCCGGCCGAAAACCCGCTTGGCACGGAAGAAATGGCTCCCGCCGAATGCTGATCGGCGGTCCTCGCCATAGGCTGCGCTGTGGTCCACGCGGGAGTTGTGCAGCAGTTTGAACGGGGAGGGAAACAGGACGCGGCGTCGCTCGTGGTTCATGATCGTTACCACCCCATCGCCACGCCGTCGCGCCGCGCATCGGCGCCGCCATGTAGGACGCCCGACTGCCAGTCGATACGGATTGCCTGTGCCGTGCCAAGCGGGTTTTCGGCCGGGGTGATGCGATGCCCGAGACGCGTCAGAGCTTCGATCGTCTGCGCGCCGATGGTGTGTTCCACCTCGAATGCTTCGCCGCGGGCGAAGATTCGCGGCTGATCGATGGCCTGCTGCAATGACAAGCCGTGATCGATGAGATTGCTGAGGAGCTGCATTTGTCCGATGGGCTGGAAATGGCCTCCAGTGACCCCGAACGCCATCACCGCTCGGTCGTTGCGGGTCAACAGCGCCGGGATGATGGTGTGCAGCGGCCGCTTGCGGGGGCCGATGCAATTCGGATGGCCTGGTTCGATCACAAAACCCGAACCGCGGTTGTGCAATACGATGCCCGATTCAGGCGCGACGATGCCGCTTCCGAAATCATCGAAGATCGAATTGATGAAGGCCACGGTGTTCCGATCCCGGTCCACCACCGATAGAAACACGGTGTCGCGATGCGCCGGTCCGAATGGCGCGCTCAAGTTCGCGATGCGCGAACGCGGGGAGATACGCGCCGCCAACGCGGCGATGTTTTGGTCGCCGAGCAGGCGCTTCACGTCGACCGGCCCGGTGCGCGGGTCGCCGATAACCGCGTCGCGAATGCCATAGGCGATGCGTGCAACCTCCGCCAGCAAGTGCAGGCGCTCGCTGCTCTCGAGAGGCAATGCACTGATGTCGAAACGCTCGAGCACGCGCGCCATTAATAG
Source organism: Gammaproteobacteria bacterium (assembly GCA_025358615.1). Taxonomy (GTDB): domain Bacteria; phylum Pseudomonadota; class Gammaproteobacteria; order Steroidobacterales; family Steroidobacteraceae; genus Bog-1198. The sequence continues at coordinate 1,006 of JANYIY010000110.1, forward strand.
CGGAATGGCACCCTGCCCATTGGGGGGGCATTCCCACAGGTCATAGCCGCGATACGAAGCGCGGATCGGCTGCACGTATTCGGGCGCAAATTCAGCGAAGTCCTCTGCGCTGTGTAGGCCGCCGAGTTTCTTCAGGCAGGAGACGATGTCCTGCGCAATCCATCCTCGATAAAACGCGGCCGAGCCTTCTACGGCGATGGCCCGCATTGCGCGCGCAAGGGCCGGCCTGCGGTGCATGCTGCCTGCGGAGGGTGCTGCACCGTTCTTGAGAAACACCTCCGTCGCGGCTTTATCGAGTCCTAGCCTCTCGGTCTGTCGCCGCCAGTCGCGTGCCAGGCGTTCGGTGACAGCGTAACCGTTTTCGGCTGCATCAATCGCCGGTGCGAGCAGGCGGTCCAGGCCGAATCTGCCGTGATCCGCGGCCAATCGCTCCCATGCCGCTACCGCGCCGGGCACGGTGACTGAATGCACGCTGACCGGATCGATGGCTGTGATGCGGTGTTCGCGGAACCAGCCGGCATTGGCTGCTTTCGGCGCCCAGCCCGAACCATTAATGGCATGAACGGCGCCTTCGCCGCCCCGCATGTAAAGCGCGAAGCAGTCGCCGCCGATCCCGGTCTGGGTCGGCTCAACCACTCCGAGTACGGCAACGGCTGCGATCGCGGCGTCAATGGCGTTGCCGCCGTCGGCGAGCATTTTGAGAGCTGTCCACGTGGCGAGCGGATGCGAGGTCGCCGCCATGCAGTGGGTGCCCAAGGACACCGACCGTCCCGGTAATTCAAAGTCGCGATCCCGATACGGAGTCAATTCATCGAGCGGCACGCGGTAATCCCTTGAAAAAGTCAGTGAACCGAATGTTGACATTTGTTCTAGAGACGATCATATAATGATTTTGTGGATATTTAAAAGAATATTTGTTCGTACAATGAACACAAACTCGTCAAGGGGAATGTATGCAGAGGACAACCCGGATTGGCACGCGCGGAGCGGCGGCGGCACTGGCGCTGTTGGCTTGGGAGTTATCGCCGACTGCCTCAGCCGCGGCGGCCGGCGACTCAGGTCCGGCCGCGGGGAGCGCTCAGCTGGCAGAAATCATCGTGACCGCGCAGAAGCGAACGCAGGACATCAAGGACGTGCCGCTCAGCATCTCGGTACTAAGCGGAGATGCGCTGAGAGAAAACCACGTGGACTCCTATGAAGACATCACCCGCGAGATGCCGGGCGTGGCTTTCTTGAGCGGCGGCGGGCCGGGGCTCGACAACATCTCCATCCGCGGTGTGAGTTCCAGCTCCGGCGCTGCCACGGTAGGTCTGTACCTGGACGAGATTCCGATTTCGGTGAAGAACCTGTGGAACGGCGCGATCGAACCCAAGCTGTTCGATATCGCGCGCGTGGAAGTGCTGCGCGGCCCGCAGGGAACGCTGTATGGGTCGAGTTCGATGGGCGGTACCATCCGCATGATCAGCAACAAGCCGAACCTGCAAGATGTCGAAGGCCTGGCTTCCGCCGATGTCTCGACGACCAAGCACGGCGGTACCAACTACGAAGTGACCGGCGTGCTGAATCTGCCCATGGCGTCCGGCACCGCGGCCCTGCGCCTGGCGGGCGATTCGACCACGGACAGTGGGTACATCGACAATTATTCGCCGGCAGGTGCCCTGCAGCGCTCAGGTGTGAACGCAGACCACACCCAGGCCGCACGTATCAGCCTGCTGTTTCAACCGAACGAGCAGGTCAGCATACTGCCCGCGATCTACTACATGAGCTTGCATACGGACGACACGTCCGTGTTCTACCCAGCGATGGGGCTTTACGAGCAGAGCAAGATCGTCCCTGAACCGAGCCGGATCACCTTCACAGTACCCAGCCTCACAATCGATGTGGGCCTTGGGTGGGCGGATCTGACCTCAGTAACCAGCTACTTCAGCCAGCAGTTCGATCGCACCGGCGATGCCACGTACTACAACAGCGAATACCTCGGGTTCCTGGTCGACTCGGACCCGGTTCTTGGGCAAAAGCAGGTGGGATCGCAAATCGGCGCGCTGCCGGGCCCGGAGTATTCCTGGACGAAGACTACTCAGTTCACCCAGGAAATCCGTCTGGCATCGAAGCCCTATGCTGAAGGCGGAAATCCGCTCACCTGGCTCGGCGGGGTGTACTACTCGGACCAGAAGGTCGATCGGGTGGTCAACGACTACGTGACGGGCCTCGTGAGCACGTTCACCTCGCTCTTCGGCTACCCTCCGCGGGACAGCGGCCTTTTCGCCGGCCAGAGTTTTACGAACGATGCGGTGGCCCTCGCGGGCCTGCAAACCGACGATCGTCAATATGCCGTGTTCGGTGAACTCGGCTACAACGCGTCGGCCGCGCTCAAGGCCACCGGCGGCGTCCGATTGGCGCACGGCAAGGCGACTTTCACCCAGGAGGAGAGTGGCTACTTCGCCGGCAATGCACCGCCAGTCTTCACCAACACCGCAAGTTTCAACGCGGCCACGCCGCGCTTCTCTCTGACCTACGACGTCAACAAAGACGTCACCGTCTATGGATCGGTCAGCAAGGGCTTTCGGCTCGGCGGCGCAGGGATTTTCGTGCCGAGCGACATCTGTGCGGCGGACCTCGCCAGCTTCGGCCTGACCAAGGCGCCGACTCAGTACGATTCGGACTCTTTGTGGAGCTACGAAGCGGGTGCCAAAGGCCGCATCCTGGACGACCGGTTTACCTTCAGCAGCGCTCTCTACTATATTCGGTGGAACAACATCCAGCAGACCGTCAATCTACCGACCTGCGGCTACACCATCACCACCAACGTTGGAGATGCGCGCAGCTATGGCTCGGAACTGGAATTTGCCGCCAAGCCAACGGCGAATTGGACAGTGGGTGCCGCGGGGGGCACTACCCACGCCACCCTGACGCGGGTGATCGGCTCGGTGGGCGCCGCGCCGGGCGACCGCATCTTGAATACGCCTGAGTGGACGCTGACCTTGCACACCGAGTACGACCAGCCGATCGGAGCCAATGCCGACGCGTTTCTGCGCGCGAGCTACGCCTGGACGGGGCGTTCGTACGGCTCGTTCATCGACACTGATCCGGATCACGTGCGCCCCACGTATGGGACCATGGACGCCAGCGCGGGCGTCAACTGGGGTAGCCTGCGTATGTCCGTGTACGGCAAGAATCTATTGAACGACGACACCATCATTCAGCGCCCGTCGCTCCTGTTCCTGGAAGAGGGCTACATCCTGCGGCCGCGCACGGTGGGGTTCATGATCTCGAAGAAGTTTTGAGCGCGTGCGGCTACACTTTTTGTCGTATTCGACCTTTTCGTGCAAGCCTTGTCGCCCGCGGGGGAAACCATGACCAGCGTAAGGCGCTTGTACGTGTTGTTGGTTGGGTACGAGATATTGCCCAAGAGCGTCTCGACCAAGGACCGGGGTGCGCGATTCACCATGTGCGAACCCATCTGCTGCTATCTGCTCAATACCGCGAGCGGATGGATCCTGCTCGATGCGGGTTTCGACTCCATCTATGTGCGCGACAAGGACCTGGCGGAGAAATACTTTCACTCCGCGGGCATCTATCCGCCGATCGTGACTCCCGAGGACGAGCTGGCGTTTCAAATGCAGCAGATCGGCGTCACCTATCGCGACGTTACGCGCGTGGTGCTGAGTCACCTACATTTGGATCATGCGGGCCATTTGAAGCGCTTCCATCACGCCCAGGTGTTCATCCAACGGAAGGAGCACGAGCATGGCTTCTCCGCCGCGAGACCCACTTCGTATTTCCTGGAGGATTACAACTCGCCCGACATCGACTGGCACCTGTGCGAGGGCGACTGGGAACTCGTGCCGGGGCTGCGCTTTTTGAGCACGCGCGGCCACACGCCCGGGCACCAATCGGCGATCGTCGAGCTGCCGAAGTCGGGGACGTGTGTTTTGCCGTTCGATGCGGGCGACCTGCAGGAGAATTTCGACGAGGAAATCCTGCCGGGCGAGTGCGTCGACGATGAGGCGGCGCTCGTTTCTATCCGCCGGCTGAACAAGGTGGTGGCGGAGACGCGCGGGCGCCTAATCCTGTTTCACGACCCCGTGGCCATCCAGCGGCTTCGACTGGCGCCGGCATTCTACGATTGACCGCAGCCGACGAACTTTTGAAAGATCAAGGACATTTCCAAGCGATGAACATACCACAACCTACGCCGGACGCCGGCGAACGCGCCGATGTGGCTTCGGAAGGACCGTCCCCCGATCGGTTCGTACAGGCATTTGCCAAGGGGCTGTCGGTCATCTGCGCCTTCGATCCGCAGTCGCCAATGACCATCACGGATCTCGCGCAGGCCTCGGGTCTGGACCGCGCCGGCACCCGACGGATTTTGCTCACCCTCGAGACGCTTGGTTATGTCCGCACAGACGGCAAGCATTTCTGGCTGACGCCGCGCATTTTGAACCTCGGCTATCGCTACCTGTCCTCGCTGCCGTTCTGGCATTTGGCGCAACCTGTCTTGGAGGAGCTTGTCGCGGAGGTGCAGGAGACCTGCTCGATCGGGGTGCTCGACGGCGACAACGTGATGTTCATCCTGCGCGTGCCGACGCGGCGGTACCTTTCATTCGATCCCAGCATCGGCAGCCATGTACCGGCGTATGTGCACTCGATCGGCCGCGTCCTGTTGTCGCGGTTGCCGGATCCCGAATTGCGGGCGTATGTCGACCGGGTTCACTTGAACCCGCTGACGCGCCACACCATCAGCTCGAAGGAGGCACTCGAGCGGGCGCTGCACGAGGACAGAAAGAGCGGCTGGTCTTTCGTCTCCGAGCAATACGAAGAGGGGATGTGCGGCATCGCGACCCCGATCCTGGATGCGGGCGGCCAGCCGGTGGCGGCACTCAACGTGAGCTTGAATGCAGGGCCGCAAGCCTTCGAGACGGCGACCAACAATATTTTGCCCAAGCTTCGACTGGCGGCGCGGCGCCTAAGCACCCAGCGATGACGTCCTACCCTAACTTAACGATCCGAGCGACAGAGACAGACCATGGCAAGAAAATCCTTTCGGCAGGCATTGAACGAGGCGCTGAAGCTCGAGATGCGCCGCGACGACAGTATCGTCGTGATCGGCGAGGATATCACCGGCGGCAAGGGGGCCAAAGGCGAGCCTGACGCGTGGGGCGGCGCCTTCGGGGTCACCAAGGGCCTGTTGA